>NZ_JAHHPQ010000769.1:0-3027 GCF_024606245.1 Endozoicomonas sp. SESOKO2 | reverse complement strand
GACCATAGGTGCGTGTTCCACGCGCCCATAGTTTCAGGGCTTCCTGAAAGACTAGACAACACAGCTGCTGAACCTGATCCACCAGGAACGTCAGGTAAGGCAGTTTGGTTGCCAGATGCTGCACACCGTGATCATAGTTGTGTTCAAGTTCATAACCTTGGTTCTTCAGGATATAAAAGATTTCATTTTTTATGTACCAGCGACATCTTCCCCCTTCGGATACGGGGAGCATGGTTTCTTCGGTTAACGGGATATCGGTTATCCAACCCCAGATGTAGCGCTTACCTTTCTTGTCCGTTTCGACGCAATCAAGCACATTGAGGATTTCAACCGGCCCAGTCTTGTTCAGAGGAACGCTATTAGCACAGCGACACCAGTGTTTGACGCCATTGTCGTCAGTCACCTCAAGGCGTTTAGCGTTACCTTGTTACCTTGCTACCTTGTTGACCCAGTGTAACCATAGTCCCAATCATCAAAGCGTGATTACCATCCCTGGCAACAATAATCTACAGGTTTCTGGCCAGCATTGCTGTTCAAGGATTGATCATGTTTTTGCCCTAGCTTTTCGGATAGATAACCGGGACGCGAAGTCACCGATTCAGGTAGGGGTTGAAGGCTGATTGTATCCTAGGTAGGATCATTACTGTCTATTAGGTTTTTATTTTTTATTGAGTTGTAACTTAGAAAAAAAATGTCAATAAAAAAACTTATAACAGAAAGATCCAATTTGGGTGACTCGTCCTTCTACTTCTACGATGAATCACTGATTCAAAAAAACATCAGCCTATTCAAGTCAATTTCATATCCTCATATCGGAATTCATTTTGCTTCAATGGCAAACGATAATCCCACACTGTTAAAGATGTTGGAGTTAAATGGTTTTGGTATTTTCGTAAATTCACGAAAGCACATGCAACTTTCACTTGATTGTGGGTTTAGTCCAAATCGGATTATTTTTGCGAGCACCGGTATTTGTGAGCCTACAATGAAGCTGATTATTGAGAAAGGCGTACAAATCAATATTGACTCCCGCGATCAGCTTAAATTGTACGGAAAACTGAACCCTGGGGGTGAAATTGGCATTCGACTAAATATCGATGAAAAATCAAGAAACAATATTTTCACAGGGTTAGAAAGTCGAATTGGTGTTCTAGAATCTAAACTCCCAGAAATATTTAAAATAGCAAAAGAACACAACCTAAGAATTACAGGTACTCATGTATATTTAGGGACAGACGTCACCCCGCTGTGGAGATTCTCATGCAGAATGCAGAAACACAGATTGCAGCTGTCGCACATAGGGTAATGGAGCAACGATCAGAACAGAAGAATGAACAGGAACGATTCTCTTATGCACTTTTTATTGATAGTAGTATGGATGCAGACTTATTTAAGTATAACTCTAAAGGGGGGCTTGTTTTTGAGACTAGCTTCAAAGAATTTTTAGACAATATTTTACGTAATACTTATGAAGCTGATTCGGAAGGGTTGTATTAACGAATGGTAAAAGAGAATTCCATGCTATTTGACAATAGTGATTCTTCTGTAAAAAGAGGAGCTCTTATCGTTTTTACTATGGCTGTCTTTTTTGTAGGTGCAACAGAGTTTATGTTGTCATCTATGTTGCGTCCATTAGCTCAAGCTTTTGATACGTCTACAACCAAAGCTTCTTGGCTGATTGCAAGTTATGCCATTTCTTATGCTATTGCAGCTCCTATTTTTGGGTATATTTCAGATCGGGTTGATAGAACACGACTACTATTGATCGCTCTTTGTGCATTTGCCATTGACGGGGCTGCTATTGTTTTAGCTCCTTCTTTTGAGGTGGCTGTTGTACTGAGAATTTTTGGTGGATTGGCTTCAGCTATTATTATTCCCACGACATTCGCATTAATTGCTGAGATAATTCCGCGTAATCATCAGGCCACAGCGGGATTGTGCCACAGAGTCTTAAGTACTCAACCATACGAAATCATATTTTCTGACTTATTGTTCAGGCACTCTGACTGCGTTACAACTCTGGTCACATAGCTTGCTATGTTCCCGTCGTTGCGCCTTGCAGAGCACCTGCCCAATAAGCCAGAAATATTCGATTCCGTATGGCTGAGTACTTAGCCTGATTATTCATGCCGTTCAATAGATTATCTTTATCGCCAAGATAGATTCTTTTACCTTGAGCTGATGCTAGACAGACTTTTTAATAGTCCTGATGCGAATGCGGCTGTTTCGCTAACTTATAAATTTTGAGGACGATATTATGAAAAAGTATATTGTGCTACTTGCAGCGACACTAGCGTTGCCAGCAATCGCAGACATTAACATTCCTATGAATCTGGTAAGCGCGCAAGGGGTAGAAAAAACTATTGGTACTGTGACAGCTAGCGAAACGGAATACGGTGTTGTGTTGACCCCAGATCTCAATAGCCTGACGCCTGGATTACACGGTTTTCATGTGCATCAAAATCCCAGCTGCGATGCCAAACAAAAAAACGGTAAGTGGGTAGCAGGCCTGGCAGCAGGTGGACACTATGACCCTCACGGCACTAAAAAGCATGCTGCTTCCTGGGGAGATGGTCATCTCGGTGATTTGCCCGCTCTTTATGTTGATCACCATGGTTATGCTAATCAAGCGGTGTTAGCACCACGCTTGAAATTAGCTGATTTAAAAGGTCGCTCATTGATGATTCACGCTGGTGGCGACAATCATTCCGATCACCCCAAAAAACTAGGTGGTGGCGGTGCCCGCATGGCCTGTGGTGTTTCCAGTTAAGGTAACTGCCTATTGGCACTGCTGCTTAAATTGATACCCTCTTAGCGACGGGGATTCCTACAGCTAGAGGGTCATGTCCGACCGCAGTGCATCCCTTGCCCAATATTGGGATGAACCGCAGTAGGACAGCCTTAAGTCCGACAGGCTGCTAGAGAAAATGACACATTACTTCTGTTTCATTCACCGCCTCTCCTTCCCACTCTGCCCCGGCATTGATCAGGAGGTTAACGCAGTCGGTATAGCCCAGCTCGGTTGCG
>NZ_JAHHPQ010000768.1:0-4925 GCF_024606245.1 Endozoicomonas sp. SESOKO2 | reverse complement strand
GACGTGATCGCACCATGAAGATGTATGAAAATGGCTGGGAGAGATACTTCAGGGATAATGTGCCTAAATGGTCATTCTCCCACGCAGAAAGTATTCCTTACTCTTACACTCTGGGTGCCTTCTACGAATGGCAACAGAGACGTAACAGGCGAGCCACAAGGACCGCAGCGCCCGAGGCTACAGCTGTGAAAACTGCACTGAATAACCAGGAGATTGAGAAGTTCGATCCCGATAAAGATGAGAATACCCACGACGAACTTTGATATCAGAAAACAGTGAGTGGTCCCTTCATAGCCACCCAAAAGAAACCAGTATAAAGGAATATACACAGGTTTCTTTCGGATCATGCCATCGATAAAACCCTGTTAGAAGCCATTTTAGAAGCTATGAATGCACTCCTGCCCTGAAAAACAACTCAACTCTATTGGCATTGAACCTTGCCACTGTCAACTAAATTCGCTCAATAGCTTAACGGATTTGCCATAGTGAACTAAATTTTCTCAACAGTCTGGCAAAACTGCCATGAGCGATCGACAGCCGCTTCCCCGCCTGGTGCGGAAATCACTTTTCAAGGTAATAAAAGTACTCAGCTCCGAGGTAGCAGAATGACACATGCTCGCCCCAGTGCATTAAGTCTTGCTGTGGCGGTTGCCATCAGCTCTTCCGCCATTGGTGCACAGGCACTGGCTGATCGCAGGCTGCAGATAAAATCAATCGATATTCAGGGCAATGGACATACAGAGTTTACCCAGAGCGAGGTTGTGGTTCAGCCAACTTTAGGGTACGACCAGCAACCGATACCCAAATCCTATACCACCACCTACCCTGATCAGGCTGAAGCCAGAGCGGGCTATGAGGTTCCTTCTGAAGGCTTCACGGACGTTCTCTCTGGCATCAGTGGTGGTGTTTCCAGTGTTGATCAGTTTGAAACAGACGACTATGGCGTTGCTCAAAAATACACCAAAGTCCTGAAGGTAGGTAATGAGGGGGTCTTCAAGTTCACCCATTACCTTGCAGACAACAAACTGTTGATTGAGGTCAGAGACGGCATGACCCATCAGGATTCAATTGATGCTGTTCGTGGTCAATCATCTGGCATCCAACGGTTAGAACCGTTAACGAAAATCGCCAGCCCGGAACAACTGGTCGCAATGCTAAAAGGTGCTGATGAAAGAAAAGGAAGCCTTGGCGAAGTTGATCACTATGTTCCCCTTGCCACCCTTGAAGTGGACGAAGTTATAGTGAACGGGCGCACCTTCATGCGTCTTATCGCCTGTGGCGATCAGCCTCCTGTGCTGCAGCACCTGGGTCAATCACTTTTTGTTAATGATGAGGCTCTTTTAGCAGCAGCCACCTCTGCCTACACTCAGGTTCACGTTCTGGGGGAAGGTATACAACAGAAAGCCCTTAATGATCTGTTGTCATACCATAAACCCGTCGGCTATGTTGTCCACATCGAGGATGTGGCACAGCCTTATCCTGTGCCTGAGGGTTATCCAAAAATGGAACTGATTCAGGCTACAGGGGAAGTGATTGTTTTCCGTAGTCAGAAACAGAATCCGACCGATATCGCTTTTGTGGAAGGTCTCTACGACCTATGGGGAGAATTTGATGGTAATGACCGTGCTTCTGAAGCAACAGCTCAGCTTATTAAAAAAGACAAGGTCAAAAGCTACCAGCACGTCATTCGAAGCAGGCAGATGGCACTGCTGGAGACTTTAGCTGCCGAGCACAATGCTAATGAACAAACAATAGCCGCATTCGAAGATAAACTGGTGACGCTTGCATTCTATGAATCTCTTCAGCAGGCATTGACCAGTGCCAGCTCAGATGGAGCAGATGAATTTGAATTCACAATACCACACATCAGAGCCGCTTCGTCGTTCATCACGCCAACCTGGATGCATATGCAACTTGCAAAACATTTCGTCTTTAAACCCACACTTAGAAACCTTCTGGCTAACCGGTATTTTTTCCAGAATATTCAGAAAGTCATACCCATTGCCGCCGAAGTGACTGGAGATCCTTTTGCCGAAGACGAACGCTTTGCTTCCAAATTGATGGGTGACATTACCGGGCAACTGTTTGAGATGGAAAGCAAGCTGGAAAAGTTGCAGGTAAAAGAGGCTGAACTTGCCGAAATATCAAAGACAGCACGTGAAACAAGGGCAATGGCCACTCAATGTATTAAGGAAAATCACAGGGCAGTAAACCTCAATCAGCTACAGGAGGCTGAGGTTAAAAGGCTCCGTCAAGACTTGGCGGATCTGAAAAACACCAAAACACCGAACCGTCCCAAAGCCAGACCTGAAGTACTTGAGACATTGAGAGCTGTGGAAAGAGCCCTGGATGAGACCAGCCTCAGTGAAAAAGACGATGTCTATTTACATCGCATGCACATCTCTTATTACCTGCGGATACACATCATAGAAGCCAGGAGGCCAAAGGAAGAGGCCTTGGTCATACTGCAAAGCTTAGAAAGATTATTCAACATCAAAATCGATGAAGGTGGCGACAAAGCAGCAAGGCTTGAAAGAATCCGTAAAAGGCTTGATGGCGGTAATATCTCACCCTATGAGCTGGATAAGATGGATGAGATCCTCTGGGAGGATCACAGCACAGCTCTTGAGGATCTCGAAGGCAGAGATATCAGACTCAACTCCATCCATGCACGTCTTGCCTTTAAAGTCGAAGAATCGGAACAGCGAGCCAGAGAACAACAGGCAGCTTATCTTATCGCTGTAGAGGATGAGCTGAATATCTACCCTCACGAACACACTGCTGCTAAAGAAAGAGGCAAAACTTTCATAGCTAAACTGGCCAGTGATCTGCAGGTAAGATTTGAAAACAGTGCCAGCCTGTCTTACCTGAAACATGCTCTAATCGCCAGAATTGAGGCATTACGGGAAGAAGCCAATGAAATCTGCGACGATGAAGGTGTCCAAAGAATCAAAAACAATGAAATTGCCCATCAGCTCAACATTGAAGACTACAGGGATGATGCCAGTGCAGACGAACAGAACAGTCTAATTAAAGAAAAACTTAAACAGCTGAATGAACAAGTTTTCAAAGCGGGTCAGCCTGACGTTAATGAGCGTATTGCAGGCATTGAGAATGAACTTGACAGGCACATGGCTCGTCTGGGACCTAAGCCCCGGTTCGTCCTTGATCGTGAAATCACCATGGCCAAACAAACACTGGAACAAGCAAGAGCTGAGCTGGCAGTTGTTTATCGCAAACTGAATGCTATTCAAGGCAAACGACCGCTAGTTGTGGTTCATAATAAATACCCTGTCCGGGAGGGAGACGGCAAAGCTCTCAGTCGGGCAGTGCAACTCACTCCGGGCGCATTGGGTCAACCTGCAGGTGATGAGCAAACCCCGGAGAGTCGGGTAGACGCCGTGAGACAAATGCCGCTGCAAGGCAGTGAAGAAAGACGAGATCCAGTCATTGATAAACTGGAAGCTGCCTTTAAAAAAATGAACATCAGGATAAGAAGAGGTGATATCGGATTATTGAAGAAAGCTGATTACATTGCCATTAGTGCCTCTACAAATACTGATAATCGGGTCGAAACCGATACAATCGATAATGAACCGGGTGAACTGCTTTTAACCAGAATAAAGTACCGCCATGTCGCGGAATTCCTCCATGAGCACGACAAGAAAAGTATGGAATTGACCAATGCACGGCTGGAAGAAAGGAATGCACAAAAGAATCTGGATCGTAAAAAACAGGAGATTAAAGATCCCGGAGACATCGATGAACAGGCTAAAACCGCACATAACAAGGAGATCGCTGCGCTGACTTTAGCCCTGAAGCAGAAAACTGAAGCCGTATTAAAAGCAAAAGACGCTCTGACGGATTATCATGAAGCAGGTCTTGGCGCTAGCGAAGAAGCTATTGGTCTCAAACCAGACACTTCTGACGCCCATGAACAACGGATTAATGCCCTGAGAAAAAGACAAGTACAACTGGGCGGCTACGATGGTACTGGCGGCACGATCCAGCAACTGATTAAGAAACAAGCTCGTCTGGAAGATGAGATTAAAACCAGAGAAGCAGACATTGAGAAAATGAACGAAGTCCTGAAGGCTGCAGAGGAAGCCGCCGAACATGACGGCGGTCCCTTCCAGTTCACTCCGAAACAGGAAAAAGCCCGGGCTGATATCCACAAATTCGTGCAGCAGCACCCTCTCAAAAAACAGGCTCTGGAAGCCGCACTGGGCCTGACCGAAGCAGCAGCAGAGAGCGGTAAGGCAACACCGTTCCTTACGACTTTCGATTTTGACGATGAATTTGCACCGATTCGCTTACAGACAATGGTCGGAGACAATTTGAGTTTTGATCAGGCCAGCCGGATTGTGGAAGTCTTCAAAAACCTGAAGAGGCACTTTCCGGTCATCCCTCACGAGCCTCCGGAAGATCAGTCTCAGAATGTACTGACAACAATCGAAAAGCTGGTATTCAGGGCCAGGCATCAGATGAAAACAGGGGCTCAACAATACGACGATGAAATACACGGCATGGGCCTGACAGCCGTTCACTACGTAGAGCATGAACCAAGTAACCTGAAGGGTTTCTCGGAATACTTCACTACCCGTTCTGCCAGTGGTAAGAAGATCATCGCCCTGCTGCGTGAAGGTGTGATCAGCAAGCTTGAACTTGAGAATTACATAAGGGTCGTCAGAGGTGTCGACGGTTATCAGACAGTGGATGAGTTTGCACACTTCCTCGGTTATAAACACGCTGTCAAGGTGCCTGAATTCAGGAAGGTCGTCCAAATGCTGTCCGATGAGGGTGCTGAGCAATTCATGCGGATTGCCTTTACTCCTGTGACCGTGACCGCAACTGGCCCGGCGGGTATGACAGAGTCTGTTACCGGCATGAAAGAGTACGCCGCTGCGGTCATCGCCAACTACGTT
>NZ_JAHHPQ010000767.1:0-3837 GCF_024606245.1 Endozoicomonas sp. SESOKO2 | reverse complement strand
AAACACCTCGAAATACAGTCCAGATCGAAGCGGTGGCCACAACATTGGGTTTTGACAACCACAGGCACTTCATCATGACAATGGAAGTGAATCAGACAAATAGGACAGGGATCGCACTCCAGCGGTACATCAGTGTCCATAGGGACAGCGGGGCGAGCAATGCCATCCATGAGTAGAATTCCCGCGTTGGTCACATGACCTGCACAATCCGGGCATTGTCCATTGACCAAGTGGAAGCATGAGCTTTGTTCAGGCGATGCTCCTGTGTGACCTGTCGAATTTTCTGCAGAATTCACCGGCCGTTCAGTGGGTCCACTGCTATCGAATGATGGTCGGAATTGACAAACGCCATGACAGGGCAAGACGAAACAATCTAAACCCAAAGTATGCAGATGTTGCTGCGAGCCTCCGTTACCATCGGCAGAGTATGAATAAGGGAAGTTGCTGAAAGAGCCTACAGGGCAGATGGTGGTTTCCTGAGCTTGCTGCCCCAATGACTCCGATGGCGGGTATTGTTGCTGTTGATTTCCAGAGCCAGGCATCATCATGATAGCCGCAAACGGGTGACCTTGACACAGCTCTTTTTGTTCTATTGTATTAAACGACGGTGATTTTATATTCCAATAACTCTTTAAAAGCCAACCGACAGCGACAGCCACTTCCAGAGGCAGCCATGAATAAAAGGTGGAGCTTAGTGGGGTATTTTTGATGGTCAGGATCAGTTCGTGACCAACCAGCAGGTGAGCGGCGTAAAGCGATTGCCACGAAATTGATTCAATGATGGTCGTTTTTAGCTCACAGCCGTTTAGTCTGTCTTGTTTCTGATCGGACGGTAAATCCGATCCTGCATGGCCTTTTGTGTGGGCAATGTCTGGCAAAGTACCCGACAGTGTGTGTTGGTCTGGTTTTATAAAAACGTTTTGGTTTAGAGAATCTGTTCTCTGTTCAAGCTCGACAACAAAACGTCTTGTCAACGGTTGAGCCTGACAGACGAAGGGCAATGTCATGAGTAACAATGGTACTGCAAAGAGTGAGTGCTTAGTCATTCTATCCTTGTACCCTGTTAAACAGAGAGGAAGGATAGATCAAGAAAATAACTCAAGTTATGCAGTTAACAGTTCTCTCAATTGGCCCGGGGAAGCTTTCAGCCCTGCCAGGACCTCGACTTTTCACCGTTTTTTTGCAGATAGCCTCAACACCTGAAAGTCATGTTTACCGGGTAACATAACGCCTCTTTTTTATTTCCTTCCTTGCCTCTGTTCCCTACAGAGCTCTGTTCCTTACCTTGTCCCGGTCTCGGTCAGGGCCTTCACACAGTCGGTATTTCCCATCTCGGTTGCGATGGATAGCGGGGTGGCGCCATCAGAAGTCCGGGGGACGTTTAGATCCGCTTTGGCTTCGATCAGGACTTTCACGCAGTCGGTATTGCCTCTCAGAGCGGCGACGAACACTGGGGTGGTGCCATCCGACATGGCGGTGTTGAGATCAGCCCCGGCGTTGATCAGGATTTTCACGCAGCTGGTATTGCCTTTTCCAGCAGCGACGTACAGCGGGGTGGCGCCAACCTCAGTCCGAGGGTTGAGATCCGCCCCGCCCTCGATCAGGACTTTCACGCAGCCGAGGTTATTTTTTTGGGCAGCGAGGCACAGCGGGGTGGCGCCATCCGGTAGGGCGGAGTTGGGATCAGCTCCGGCCTTGATCAGGAGTCTCACGCTGTTGGTATTGCCCATCTGGGCTGCTATGAACAGCGCGGTGGCACCGTCCTCAGTTCGGGTATTGAGATCCGCCTCGGCTTCGATCAGGAGTTTCACGCAGTCGGTGTTATTTTCTTGTGCAGCGATAAACAGCGGGGTGTAACCATAATGAGTCTGGGCGTTGAGATTTGCCTTGGCTTCGATCAAGGCTTTCAAGCAGTCGGTATTGCCCATCTCAGCTGCCATGGAGAGCGGGGTGTCGCCATCCTCAGCACGGGCGTTGAGATCGGCCCCGGCTTCGATCAGGAGTTTCACGCAGTTGGTGTTATTTTCTTTTGCAGCGATGAATAGCGGGGTGTAGCCATGATTAGTCTGGGCGTTGAGATTTGCCTTGGCTTCGATCAGGGCTTTCAGGCAGTCGGTATTACCCATCTCAGCTGCCATGGAGAGCGGGGTGTCGCCATCCTCAGTACGGGCGTTGAGATCCGCTTTGGCTTCGATCAGGAGTTGCACGATGTCGGTATGGCCGTTCTCGGCAGCGATGAGCAGTGGGGTGGCGCCATTCATAGTCCGGGCGTTGAGATCCGCCCTGGCTTCAATCAGGAGTTTCACGCAGTCGCTGTTATTTTGTTGGGCAGCGATGAACAGTGGGGTGGTGCCATCCTCAATCCCGGCATTGAGATCCGCCCCGCCATTGATCAGGACCTTCACGCAGCCGGTGTTATTTTGTTGGATAGCGATCAAAAGCGGGGTGGCGCCATTAGACAAGGCGGCGTTGAGATCTGCCCCGGCTCCGGTCAGGGTTTTCACGATTTCGATATGGCCCATCTCGGTTGCGATATACAGCGAAGTAGAGCCATCCGGAAGCCGGGCGTTGAGATTCACCCCGGCGTTGATCAGGCGTTCGACGATGTCCTTGTGCCCCTGACTGGATGCCAACATCAAGGCAGTGAGACCATTACTCATAAAAGCATTGACATTGACCCCCTCTGCCAGAGACTTCTCCACCTGATCCAAATCCCCTTCAAAACAAGCACGATAAAACGCCTGATCGGGGAAAAATGTATCCGGATGAGATTCACCGGTGTTCTGATTCACCATAGGCATCGGGTTTTGCCGACACATTGCACAACGGCGAGAGCCGATGGGCTGTTCGACAAAACACGTCGAAATACAGTCCAGATCGAAGTAGTGGCCACAGCATTGACTTTTGACGACCACAGTCGCTTCATCACGGTCATGAAAGTGAATCAGACAAATAGGGCAGGGATCGGATTCCGGCGTTACGTCAGTGTCCATGGCAGCAGCGGGACGAGCAATGCTATCCATGAGTCGTTCATTCGTGTCAGTCACGTCACCTGCGCACTCTGCGCAGTGTCCATTGTCCAGATGTGGACATGAGCTTTGTTCGGGATTTGCGCCTGTGTGGCCTGTCGAATGTTCTGCATAATTCATCGGCCAGTCAGCGGGCCCGGTGCTGTCGGATGACGGTCGGAATTGACAAACGCCATGACAGGGAAAGACGAAACAATCTGAACCCAAAGTATGCAGATGCTGTTGTGAGCCTCCGCTATCACCGGCAGAGTCAGAATAAAGGACGCTGTTGAAAGAGCCTGCAGGGCGGGCGTTGGCTTCCCGAGCTTGCTGCCCCGATGACCCTGATGGAGGGCGTTGTTGCTGGTTATTTCCAGAGCCGGGTATTGTTATGACGGCCGCCAGCGGGTGATCCCGACATAGCTCTTTTAGTTTTATCGGATTAAACGACGGTGAGTCGATATTCCAATAACTCTTTAAAAGCCAACCGACAGCGACAAGCACTTCTACAGCTGGCCATGAGTAAGAGTTGGAGCTGAGTGGAGTATTTTTGCTGGTCAGGATCAGCTCGCAACCCATCAACAGATAATTGGCGTGTAGCCATAGCGACGAAATGGATTCAATGATGGTCGTTTTTAGCTCGCAACCATTTAGTTTGCCCTGTTTCTCATCAGGCGGTAAATCTGATCCTGCATAGTCTCTTGTGCGGGCAATGTCAGGCAAGGTGCCCGACAGTATTTGTTGGTCAGTTTTTATAGAAAAGTTCTGGTTTGAAGAACCTGTTTTCTGTTCAAGCTCGACAACAAAGCGTCTTGTCAACGGTTGAGCC
>NZ_JAHHPQ010000766.1:0-6154 GCF_024606245.1 Endozoicomonas sp. SESOKO2 | reverse complement strand
TAATACGACGCAGTCATCTCAACAGTATCGATGAAAAACGCCATGAAATTCGTATTAAGGCTGATCCGGATGGAGAGAAAGCCAGAACGGAAATAATCAGTAGGGTTGCTCAGGCCAGGTGGCAGGCGTCCGGTCTTTCCCTGAAGCCGGACCCGTCCGACGATACGCTCACCCGGGCACTTTATCGATACTGGCAGCAAAGCTGGTTTGATCGTGAGTATGGTCAGACTGGCGTGGACGCCAATTGCGTGTTTCCTCTGACGGAAGAAGAAAAACAAACGCTGGAATTATCGCCTTCCCAACCTTATCTTCGGGAGGTTGATCAGCGGATAAGCGCATGGAACTCCAATGCGGTTCGATTGTGGCCTGCGTTCTGGCATCAGATAAGTGATGTGCAGAACCATTGGGTTGAGGGTTCTGAACAATACATCCCAATGGTTCACGGGAAAGAGCGTAATACATTAGACCGGAGAACGAACTTTGAGCATCGGGCGATACCAGATGTTAAGGATTATAAAGTTTTTAATACGCAAGACTTTCCTTCCGCAATGTATCGTTGGAGGGCAAAGGATATTGATGTGACTGCTGAGGGTGAAATCAAGCTGACCGAGATGGCTGATCAACACATTCAGGGGTACGATGTACTGATCCCGGACCCATTACCAGAACATGCCCGGGAAATGACTTTAGCCAGCGGAACGCTGGCGACTCTGTGCATGTCATCGCACAATGGTCTATATGCCTTGCCCAGCCTGACGCCTGACGACTACATCGTGGCCTTGAGTATTAAACCCGATTTGCCATTTATCCTGACCAGGGACGTATACACCGGGCTTCATACACTGACTCTTCGCAGGGCCGGGGACATCCGGAGTATTCAATGTGCCTATGTCGTAGAACCGAGAGAGCCGGACAGAATAATACCTTTCAGAGAAGCCTGTTCAGAACAATCAACCCGTTCAGACACCCGCTGCTCAGAAGGTATGAAAGCCGTACTGGACGAACTGTTTGAGACCATTAGTGACCAACACCCAACCGAAATACACCCACCCGAAATAAAGGCGCTTTTGCTGACAATAAAAAACACTGACGACACGATGCAACGCATTGAAGCGATCAAACACTATTGCAAACTGTTTACCGGTGAGACGGCACCGGAGGACGGTGTCAATTTCTTTAAATTCCTCGTAACACAACGACAAGGTAGCTGTCGTCATCGTGTGCCTGTTTTTGTTGCTTTTTGTCGTTACTTCGGGATTCCATGTCGGCAAATTCAGAGCTTTATCCACGCCTTTGCCGAGTATTCCGCGGATGGAGGCCAAACCTGGGAATCGGTGGATTTGGGTGGGGCACCGGCACCTTTGATCGCAATCACCCATGACTTCCTGCCCACCAGGAACGTCGGTGGTTTCAGCAATGTGTCAAAGAATATTAATGCTCTCCTGAAAGATCTTCTGAAAGATGCTGATTCAGCACAACAGCATGCTCTGGCTGAAGCCTGCGGTATGAGCCTGGAACAACTGAACAAAGCCCTTGATAGAAACAGTGCATGGCCAGCAACAAATCTGAGAATCACCAATATAATAAATAACCTTTGGGAGAGAAAAGATTTAACCGGTCTTTCCATGGGCGTCTCACTGATACAGTCTCTGGAGACAAAAGCATTGGGCGAGGAAGAGATGGCATTGATCAGCCCTGTGTATTCGAGCTACTGTAAACCCGCACCAATGCCGGAGGCAGTAAAACAGATATTAGCCGTCAGTGATGAAGATCAGGTCACTGAACTCCTCAAGTCTCTCTATTCAAAAATGATTGATCAGGCTGGAGCAAGCCCTCACCTGTGGTTGAGTTCAATACTGCGCATATTGCAGCAAGACAGTGACCTGGCCAAGTCTTCGTTTATCCACTTTGCCCGTGAAGCCATGGAATCGGGTTGGCTGGACCCACTGCCGACCTATGAGAATAACGGTATGTTGAACTGTGCTCTTCACGGACTATTGGTGTCTCTGGAAGCGGTCGATGAACTGAAGGTTAAAGCCGCCCATTGCCTGAAAAAGTGGTACAGGGTGTTATTGTCCAGAGAAAAAAGTAGACGGATATGGCGGTTGGCTTATGAAAGCTTCCAAATGAAAGAAGGGGAGACCTTATTCGTGACTCATTGTCATGATGGGTTTTCGCCATCCCTTGAAGATAAAATTAAACGCTCATCTATACAAGCTGCCTGGACGGACCAACCTGAGGGCATTCCGAATATAGAGCGTATGTTGGTGCACTATCCTGCATTTAAGCAGTTAACCTCGGGCAAAGCGAACCACCGTCCGGTGATTATCATGGGGAAACCTTTCTGGTATAAAGGAGTGATTCATGAAAAGACCGAGGCCCTGTTTCAGCTAAGCGTTGAGAAAAACTTCGACTTGACGTACCTAATGGAAAAATCCAATCAATATGATGCAAAATATGAAGAATACATCCATGCTCTGAGAATCTGTGAGATAAGAACATTATTGGATAGAACCAATTCTCTTCCAGGCTACGTTAAATCACTGCCTCCTCATCAGCGATCTCGATTTCAAAAAGAAGAACAGAAAAATGAGAATGATATCAAAAACGAATATGGACCTATTCTTGATCGCCTTGAATTGTCACATGAGGAGCAAAAGCTTTTCCGGGACTTAAAAGACATATGCAAGCGGGCGATTCGTCAAGCCTTCGCGCATTACCTGTATGAAGTGACGCACTCGAAAGGCGGCTGCTTAACGTATTGTTGGGTTGGTGCTTCCATTGAGGCTCACGATACGGTCAGGGACAGATGTGGCGCTTATGATCCATCCTCGCCTGAGGAGCTTTATGCCATGATGTCTGCAATTGATAACCCTGACGCGTTTCAGACATCTGTTAATAATGCCTACTTGCGGGAGGCATTCAACGCCAGTAACGCGCTTGTGCTCAAATCCGATGAGTTGACAGAAATTGCCATAGAGTTTTCAAGTAGCGTGAATTTGAATTCGATTTGTAACTCACTGTATGCTGGATTAATGCAATAAGTGCAATGTAAGAGCCGGTTGGCGCTTATAATTTCTTATTCAATATCGTGTCGAATATAACCAGGGGAGCAACACCCGCTTGTCTACCTTCCTCATTTGCTTGAATCGTTAAGCCGTATACCCGTTCATCTCCAGCCACTTTAAACTCCCACAATGGCACATCCTTATATCTAAAGCATTTGTAGCCTGTAGCGCCTCTTTCATGGGGCGCATAACGGCCTGTTTCATGAATGCTTTGCATTTTTTCAATGGCATCATCGGATATTGTACTTTTGATTGCATCTGATGAAGGATCAAAATAGGCATAGGCAACGATGTTTTTTGTATCCGTTTCTTTACCGGATGGGGTAAAACCTCTTTTGTAAATTGGCCTGATGCATTGGTGGTTTATCGGTATATCCTCTTTCCACGGCCTCACAGGCAGCTCGTCTTTTGGCATAACGATATCCTTGATTTTAGCTATTGCTCCAATATTTTGTTTGGGTCGCTTATTTTTCCTGATTTGCTTAAAGTCATGATAGTTTGGTAAAGACACGTGTTCCCAGTCGTTGGGGTACAGATTCAACTTGATGCTGGTCTTGCTTGAAATCGCTGCGTCTTCAGCAGTGTCGCACTTATCCATAGATTTTTTGATGTCCACTGGCATCTTCAGTTTCTCGGTTCTGATTATTTTTTCTAATATGCGACTAGTGTCTATTTTTTTTCTGGCGGCGAAGTAACGGGTTATTTTTCTTGGCAAAGGAATCAATGCAAGCGAAGAACCTATCAGGCTCAGACAAGATGCTAAGTAAGTTACAGACAGTAAATTAAGTAACTTCATACCATAGCTTTTCTTGTTTGCTTCTCTCCTGGCTCTGACTCTTTCAGCAAGCTCCCTGGCTTCAGTCCACTTTTGCTCGTTGAGGCAATCTTGACGATCCTTCATGCATTGACGGAACATTTTTTTTATTTCTACAGAGCTAAGAATGGCTTCTGATTTTTTAATCTGGGAATCAATGTATTTTCTGTGCTGCAGAATATCCTCTTTTTTGCGATCACTATTAACTTTTAATGCAGTTGATGTCTGTCTTTCTAAATCATTAAATTTGCTTTTTAATGATCGTAATAAGCCTACACATACAGTCCTGCGTCCTTTTATTAATTCGTCCAGTTCTTTAGCATAGGCTTGATAATCTCCGGATTCTTTCTGATACATGAAAATTTCTTTTAATGCCGTATCGTAGCTGTCGAGTTCATCAAACAGGCCTTTCATGCAGGGGCTTAAAGGAAAGAGATCATACTTTTTTAGAACAGTAAATTGCTTATGATCATAAACAAGCATTCCGAAATCATTGTTGTGTATTTTGATGTATTGGTTAGTCTGTTCCAGAATCTTTTTTAACTCTAACGCCTTGGACTCCATACGGACGAGGTCTTTATATTTTTTTATGACAGGAACTGTTTCAGGGTTCTTAATACCAAGGACCAGACTGGTCTCGTCTGATTTTTTATAAACACCGGTCATTCTGTCCGCTGGACCGATCTGTTCCATCAGGGTTGGTTTCTGACAGGATTGAGACTGACTTTCTCTTTCAGGCGCTGATTTTTTTTTGTGGATGGTTTCTTTGGGGGCTGAGCACGTATCTGCCAGACACGCCTTCTGTGCATCATCTTTTCGGCCTGTTTCCTGTAATTTTGCGACCCATTCTGAAAAGCCAGCTTTTGGGCAAGTGTTGAGTTCAGCTGTTGTTGGGGATGCCATACTGCACGTGTCACTTTTTCCATTGCCTTTTGCAGACACACTCTGTAAACCTGAAAAAAGACCAAGAGCAAAAACAAAACGTTCTGTTATCGACATAGCAGTGAATTTTTTGCCATGGATTGCAGCCGTATTTTTCTTACTGGTTTTTTGGAGGGGGGCGTTTTCTCTTACTTCTCGGCGACCCCATTGTTTTTTCTTGTCCAATTTTGTGGATTGTTCTGGCACAGTGCCAGATCCACCATGGATTATGGCGCAATGATTGGAAACAGGGAGTGACATCGTGATTCTCCTTAATATATAAACGTCATGTTCAGGACAAAACAATTAATTCTTGTCTGATTGAAGGTATAGATTGCTTTATTTCAGTAAAGTTCCTTTGTTGCATATGTTTTTTAAACAATGATAAGCAAAGGATTAACTGTTCTGGTTTTCGTGAGGGCAGACTTCGGTATTTCCCCGCCGGAATTCCGAAGTCTGTATGAGGATGGTATCAGGGAGTGAGCTAATCCCAGCCTGGTACTCAGGTCATGTCAGGTAGCTTATGAGCAATGCCCTCATGACAGCTCATCATCCTCCTGGTCAGTAACTATTCCAAAATGTGCGCCTATGCTTAACGAAATTGAATGGTTACGATGTATTGGATCCAAAGGTGGCCGAAATGCTTCTGTAAATGTTTTTACACATTGATCAGTGTGAGGGTTTTCTATTTTTTCCTGAATTCTGGTTTTTAAACCGTACATATAATGACGCCCGGCATCAAAGACCGTTCGTTTAACCGGCCATGAACTCACTATATGTTCAGGAGGAATGCCTGTCGTGAGTACTTCTTCTGCAGACGTGATAGAAGTAGTGTGTAGCCCCCCTCCCGTCAGATCTGCAGCTGTTTTGCAAATGTCGATACCGGTATTGACATAACACTGATAAACATAGGTGCTGTCTTCCTCCCAAGGCTCAGGCAAGTCGTCCGTCTCATGCTGCGATGAAAACCATGGGAACCAAGTTGCGACCGCAATGTTGCGGCTGGTATTGATGATGTTATTTTGTGAGTCATTCACCAATTGGCAGTTGCCAATGCATAGTCCATATGTTAGATGATAGGGGCTCAATTTCGTATTCAGCAAAGCTTCAAGGAAGTCATTATCGTTAATTGAATCCGAATCATCTGATTTTCGATTAAATCCTGTTTTGAAGATGGTTTCCGGAGGTCTCGAATCGCCTCTGTATACAATGCCGATATGGGATGGTGTTTTCAGAGTTGGAATAAACTCAAACTGACCCTTATGTTGCCATAATCGATTGTGCTTAAAATAGACGTTTTCAGCTTCTGGCAGGTAGGTTTTTTCCGGGTTTCTTGCAGAAACCTGGCGGG
>NZ_JAHHPQ010000765.1:0-6762 GCF_024606245.1 Endozoicomonas sp. SESOKO2 | reverse complement strand
ATGGTCGGCTTCTGATTATCACCACTCCGGAAAGTATTGATATCTGGGAATTAACCGACGACCAATGGCACAAAGCTGCACAGAAGGAGCCCTGGAGCGGCGGCGGTGATATTCAATTTTCTTTGGACCCTTGTGAATTCATCAGAAGTTGCAATCAAAGCGTAACGATCTGGCGTAAGGCAGCGTCGGGAATGTGGGGCGAGACACAAACATTTCCGGCTGAGTCCCTGGTAGTCAAAAGTCCCAGCGGTGAAACCATTGTTTGTAACGATCCTGCCGGACACACTGATCTCTATCAACGTAAGCCTTTTGCTGAACCTTTCGGTCAGCCATTCGGTGAAACTGCCGCCGTTGAGTGGGTTAATCAACGCATTGAGTTTTCCATCATAGGTGCAGATTTCAATGGGGAAGGTTGCCTTTTGGCTGTGGTTCCCAAGACGGCTACGCACAGCCTGATTCTGTTCGGGTTGACGGCAGACGGTAGCTGGCTGGAAAGGGCCCGTTTGCAAACAGAAGGCAGGATTTACAAATTTCGCTTCAGCCCTTGCAGCCGCAACCTTCAAGTCCACAGTTTGAGCCCTGCCAGCGGCTATGCCAGAGGGCGAGAGTTTTTTTCGCTCTGGCAGATCATGCCCGATAAAGTCACCCGGACAGCTGACGGGGAATGACGACCTCCTACTTAGCGACCATCATGTTGTTGATTTTGAGCTGGCCAAAGTTAAGGGGAAGCTGCACCTGATATAAGAAAAGATGATCCTGTCTCTAAAACAGGTGAAGCAGCAGCCCCTGCAGTGTTCAAAGTCTGCTCAATCCTTTTGATACTTTATCCAGGAAGCTATGATAGTCGTCAGGATTCAGTCCCAGTTTCCGCAAGTATTGAATAGTATGATGAACAACTTCTTCAGTAGTATAATCTTGGCTGGCTTTAACATCATCAGGCACAGCCTCAATCGGCTCATTTCTCATTCGACGGTCATGGATATATTCGAACCAGGCTTGTAAAAACTGATTGATCAGTTTTAATTCCTGCATATTTTCAGGACAACGGAAAAACCGAAACTCCATTGTGGAATATGGATCGATCACCTCAGTTCCTGGAATATGCAACAAAGATATGGCCATATATTTGTCTATCATCACATCAGCAATTTCACCAAACATTTGTTGCAAGGGGGCCATCTGCACAAAATGACTATATATTTTTGAAAACTGTTTAAGCTTATCCAATTTTTCTGAATCCGTTAACCAGTCACCATTCGCTTCTTCATAATTGGAACCAGCTAACTTTTCATTATACGTAGCAATCATCCAATTGATCCGTTCAATGGCTAACCCTCTCATGTCAGAATAATCAGAAAACAATTTATACCATTGACTCTCATTATTTTTAACAATTCGGTCATTATTACCGAATGCCCTGATTAGATAAGGATTGCTCTCAATTTCCCTCTGTAATTCCAGTAGAGCTCCGGGATTACCATGCGTAGCGGAGAGCGCATCGACATGCTTGTGACCGGAGGCATAACCTATGAGCCCATCTTTAATCATTAAGTCAACCAGTTCAAATACTTTTTCTAAACAATTATTCGCACCGGCGTCACCATCGTGGTAAGGCGTACAATTAAACTCAAGCCATCTCCTAAAGTCTACAAAAGGAGTTACATAGAATTGACCGTCAAAAGTGAAACTTTCAGGATCATAACCTGTCTTATTTGCTCCTAATCTTTTCATATGTTTATTGACTTTATTAAGATAATAGTAACTTGACCCGCCCCCTTGTTCATCTTCAGAAATCAAATCATATTCCAACTCTTCACCAAATTTGAGATCAATACGCTTGTCGAGTGGAATACCCTGTCCAGCTGTATCTGGCTTTTTTTCAGACATATCATTAAGAGAATCTAACCAGCGTCTTCTAAATTTCGAACCCATGACTTCTTCATTAAAAGTCATTCTAAGCTTATGATTACTTCTCAGGGCAGCAATAATGGAATTCTTGCACTTTATACATCCAACGGTTTCCTTCCTTATCTCATCAATAAGTTCTCGCTTGTAGCGAACACTAAATCTCATAAAATGGTCATATTCTGAAAAATAGCCATCCCCAAAAAGCATCCTTTCAAAGAATTGAAATGTCTCATGCCCAACAAATTGATAGCCCCTACTATCATCAGAGCCCTTGAAATTTTCATAAAGGTAATCAGGTAATAACTGACCAAGATAATAATATTGACGATATCTATCTGACATCTCAATTTGTCGCTGAGCAAACATTTCTGACAATATTGAATCTATTATTTCGATTCGTTTATTACTAATTGTTTGATTGGAACGATACTTATCAGCATCGTTACTATAAATAAACTTCTGATCTCTTAACAATCCTTCCGTGAACAATATAAAATCCACAAATATTTCTTTAACATTCTCTTTGGTAGTAACATAATCAGTACTATCAAAACGCAAATAACCATTTGTCTTCCATTTTTTATGCCCGATGACTCTTTCGATGGATAAACCATGCTCCTCAGCCAGTTTATTAACAGTATTTAACAAATGCCCGGCTGCCTCCCGGGGTGACAACAGTACATCAACGTTAAGCTCTTTTCCTCTCTTGCGCTTTCCCGGTTTCATTTCCGATGATGCTTGTTGGCTTTCCGCCCTGGTCTGCTCTCTATTTTTTTCAGGTACCCGATCACCTTTGTCACTCGCTGTTCCCTCTTTATTTGAGTTACCGAGGCTGATTATTCCGTTTATGTCACTTATATTAACTTTCAAAAAAAAATTGTCAGCAGTACCAAGTAATAAAGGTAAAAAAACATTCAAGACATTTGCGCCATTGCTACCCTCATTTTTTCCATGGGCTAGCTGGTAGAAATCATCCTTTTCTTTTTTAGAAAAACCTGTATTCTTTTTGTAATCGAGTTCCTGAAACTCTTTTGTCACTTTGTATGTTTTACTTGTAAGATAGGGGTCTTTCCAGTCTATCCGATCTGCTATTTTTTTTTCCTTAAAAGCATCAACTAACATTTTGTCAGTACTGTTTTTTTCAATGGGAGGTTTACTGAAAAAAAGCTTCCCATTCAGTGCCGGAGTTAAAACATTCTGATAGTCAAAAGAAAGCGAACCAAAAGCTAGCACGTGGGAAACATTCAGGAATGAACAGAAAAAAAATATAAATAATTTCATAGTAACAAAGTTCAGTTTTTAACCATATTTCTTGATTATGATAATTCGAATAATCTCTGTTGAGTAACCCCTGGTGCTATACCTGTGAAAGGACACGCTCAATACCTACCATTAAATACTCTGAGCAAGTACTTCTGTACATGAAAAAGTACTAAGAATTCTATTCACAAGGATCACCACAGTGCTCTCTAATTATCCTAATATTCAATTAACTTCGCAAAAAGGTAGTAACAGACTAGTTATTAATCAAGTGTGCCGGGGAAATATTCTTTCGCCAATAACGAAGTTTATGTGTCGTTGTCCGATTTCTCACCAAGGCTCTGGAGACTGACTTACTCATTCAAGCCTATAAGTATCCAACCAACCGACCAGAAACATATCTCCAAATTGAAATTTCATCCTATCTGAAGGTTATATCTGCCTTTCACCGCACCGACTGATATTTACCTAATATCTGTCGTCAGTAACGATGTCTTTATGGCGACCCGTTTCAAAACGTCGGCAAAAGAATTTACCACCGTCTTTGTATACAGCAGTTCCCGCCAATCATTGACAAATGTCCGAATCAATAGGTTATTCCATAAGTCAAATCCTAAGATGATGAAAGAACACCCGGTTCCGCATCATTGCATCTTTTAACACCTTATCCCAACTGACTACTTCAGTGTAGAGATTAAGACTATCATGCCAACGGAAGTACCCCTGTCGATCTGGAAGGGGCTTGAAATCTTTTTCTTCTTCCAACCAAGTCTTCACCTTTTTGTTTAAGTCACAGATAACATAGCCATAGAACGGGGTGTTGGTGTTAATCTGTATCTCCCTGCCCTGGGGTGTGGTGAACTCGCCATCACGTAGCTTGCGAACA
The DNA here is from genome assembly GCF_024606245.1 of Endozoicomonas sp. SESOKO2. Classification (NCBI taxonomy): domain Bacteria; kingdom Pseudomonadati; phylum Pseudomonadota; class Gammaproteobacteria; order Oceanospirillales; family Endozoicomonadaceae; genus Endozoicomonas; species Endozoicomonas sp. SESOKO2. The sequence goes on along the minus strand of NZ_JAHHPQ010000765.1, from coordinate 2,708 downwards.
TAGCGAATAATTTGCTGCACAGGATCTTCCTTAGAAGATGGGTTGGCAAAATCATCTCGCTGTGGCCTCTTGAACTCGAATATAGTTACAGGATTGCTGGCTTCATTCTCACCTCGAAAAACCATTCGGTGATCAAATGCCAGAATATCTGGCCTGCCTGACTTTCCTTCCAAAGGGATATCAGAGGAGAGGTACTCGGTAAAATTGAGGCGTTCATCAATTAACCAAAGGTTATGATCCTCAAAAGGTGTTTGGTCACTGTCGCCTTTTCTGGGGAAAATAATGTCATGCACTACACCCTCAGAAGAGTACTTACCATCATCACCGGTTTGCAGGCTTTTTTCAAAAATGTCAATAACACTGCGACGCATGGAAATATAATGAGCCAGGTAACGATGTCTTTATGACGACCCATTTCAAACCGTCGGCAAAAAAATTCCTTACCTTCTTTGTAAACGCTCTTGACATTAAACGTTAGAAAATATTTTAAGCAGGTAAACCGACCGAACCCCTTGCCGCCCTGAGTGATTTTGTGGTCTGAGTAGAGTGTATCGAAAGAGTTTCGATTTTCAGTATCGAACCCTACACCATTGTCAATAACAGTAAAGCCACAAACAGCAGGCATGGAATTTTCTAACAGATCGTCTTGTTGTTCACGATGAACAACAATCTGTACAAGGCCACTATTATTGCCAGTGCATTCAATGGACTGAATCGCATTGACCATCAATTCAATAATGGGGGTGTAGACGTTGACACCAGAGCCTGCCGGAATATGATCGACTGCACGTTGTATGTTGACGTTACTCATAGTATCTCTCACAGATCCTTGCAGCGTAAAAGGCTGCTATGTCCATGGATCAAGGTTCTGATTCTATCGTCTTTTTCTGCTGACCATGAACTCATTTAACGAAACTCGAGAAATTCTCCATCCATAGCCTCTCATTGGAAGCGTAGCGTCGGGGGCGCCTGGCTGGGGGCGCCACACGAACCCCGAAGGCTTAACATTCCTCCAGCCTGGAGGCAGGTCTGCAAGAGACGCAAGGAAAGATAGTTTATGGGCTTGCTCCAAGCAAGCCGAGCTTACATCCCCCCACCTGGTTCGGTGGCGGTCCTGCGCTGAAGTTCGAAATTGTCTCCTACAGAGCCATCCAAATAGAACTTTTCTCCTGTCTGAAGGTCGAACCATAAAAGAATTTCAACAGAGTCCTCCGGATGATAGAAGGGAGATTAACAACTATGGATGGCCTTACTGGCAGGAAGATAAACGAACCCGCTCCTGATATTGGCGCGCCAGCCAATCCAGCCAATAGAGCAAAGCAAGATGCACCGTCAAACATTACAGAGGTCTCGGATGTCACTCCCAAACTCAGCTCATTGTCAATTGCGGTTACTGTGCCTGACAAGACGAGGATCGTATCTTCAACGGATTCAGCGACGGCGATGACTTGCTACGACCTGCGGTGGGCTGCCCTGCCCCGGGAAGTGCTTGAGATAATCGCCAGCTATTTGTCCATCGAAGATCTCAATAATTTTGGGCAAACATCGACGACAATGAGCGATCGCCTGAGTTCATGCGGTCTGGAAGAAGTCCATCACTTCCTCTCTCTGAGCAGACAAAGGCAGACTTCGTGCCGGACAATCATTCAGTCCAGTCATCTACTCCTTGAGTACCTCAGGACATTGTCCATATTTTCTGTTCGTCATTTCCCTGTACAACAGGGCCCGGCCTTTTACTCCTTTTACGCCAGCCATTTGCGCCAGCAGATTCTCGATGGGGCCACACTGAGCCTTATACCCAGTGGCGTTTTAGAGGTTCGCCAAAAACATCATCTGCGTGATCATATTCCCTTTGTCATTGAGAAGAAGTCGGATAACTACAGCGATATTCTGGCTCCGGGTCCTGATGGTCAATGGGTCAGGGAAGCTGAGATCACACACGATTACCTGGTCGAATATCATCATCAGCAGGCCGACCATATTTTATTTGTCGAGCAACCCTTTGCGTTGAGAGAAGGACCGTTTCCTTACAATTACAGTGGCAAAGAGCATTTTCTATCTGTCTATGAACGCAAGAATGATGCGTGGGTTGAGCAACAACTGACATCGGGTGAGATTTTTCCTGAATGTCAGGATAAGCAAATCTTTAGGATACGCCTGTCACCTGATGCCAAGTCAGCGGTCTGTATTAACATGAGCGACGGTGTTGCTATTCTCGGTCGGGGGGCTGATGGGCAGTGGATCAACAGAGGCAACATTAATACAAGTCTTTATCCCCGGCTGTTCAGTCCCGACAGCAATCATCTTGCGCTTTATGATGGACCATGCATCAAGGTGATGAGCCGGGCAAAAGATGATTCCTGGTCACAAACGGGTGACATTGTTGTTACCAACCCTGCTGATGATCTGAAAGAAACACCCAGCGGCGAAACAGTGAGCGACTTTGATTATCTACGCGTGGTATTCAGTCCGGATAACCGCCATTTTGCTACATGGTTTGAGGAGGCCGGCCATGATTCACATCACAATGATATTCAACGGCGTTATTTCTTTGTCGTCATTTTTGCCCGTGACCCGCAAGGGCAGTGGCGTGAAAAAGAGAGAATCGTTGAATCCTGTAACCGGGCAACCCGATATTTCACTCTTAAACCTGAATTCAGCCTGGATGGTCGGCTTCTGATTATCACCACTCGGGAAAGTATTGATAT
>NZ_JAHHPQ010000764.1:0-3978 GCF_024606245.1 Endozoicomonas sp. SESOKO2 | reverse complement strand
CCTCTGGGCATTTCTTGAATATCAGAAACCTAACCCTGATGGCAGTTACAAACAGGCAATGGAGCCAGTAATGCCTGAATTAACAATGGAGGACCTGGAAGCTGAGTCTGAGCGCATGAAGTTGCAAGAAGTCAATCTGGATAGCCTGCTGACCTCCGGCGATGAAATTGGCGTCATCGTAAAATTGCTGGATGGAGATCTGAGTACCAGTGACATAGAAAGAATCAAAAAAATGCTGCATGGAAAATTAAATGCCAAAGACAGCGAGACCGCTCAGGCACTATTGGATGGACCACTCTTATTTCATGATATCCAAGCCATCAAACGATTGCTCTTCGGCAAATTATCGACACCTGAAAGAGAGACAGTAGCCGATCTGGAACACCTGATAGAGTCAGCAGAAGAGATGAAGAGAAGTAAAAGCCAGCTGATTGATATGATTAACAGCTTGCTGCACCCGGTGCCCGAGCAGAGAATGACACCAGCACAAGCTTTGCAGCACTGCTGGTTCACTGAGCGAACAATAGACAGAGAGCAGGCCTTAAGAACACTGCATTTAGCAGCCGACATCCTTAAAGGAAAAGAAGGTGACGCAAACAAGAGTTTTGTATGAGTATCTCCCCCGAATGTCTCTAAAACCCTTCACTTAAGTCTCTCGGATAATCCGCCCCTGTTAATTGCCCCTCATTCCTGCCGATGCACTCCTTAATAGTGAACATGACCGGGAAAGATCCGTGGATATTCCAGGAAAGAAGTCGGGGGCAGCCACTGCTGCCTCGAATGCCTCTGATCAGGCGAAGCCGGAACAAAAGAAGCAGGGGAAGTGGCAGAGTAAGAAAGTTCAGCTGGATGTGCCGGTCAAAAATATCAGGCATAGCTCTTCAGGCTCAGGCTCAGGATCTGATTTTAGTGGGATATCTGGCTCTTCGATTTCTTCCTACCCGTCAAGCCCGGGAGCAGTCAGTGACGAAGTGTTTCCCGAAGATGATGTCTTCTCATATGACTCTCCGTTGAATGAAACGGCCCAGCTGGCAAAGAAAGAGTTGGGTCGGGGACGTTTTGCAACGGTATACCGGGTTATCCAGGAAAAAAGTAATGGCCAACAAGAACATTTCGCATTAAAAAAAACTCACTTGGGAGACCAGGGAGAACAAGAGCACAGGATATTAAAGAAGTTGGGAGAGCACCCAAATATTGTCAAAAGTTATGGTCTGGTAGAAGTCGATGGGGTTAGAGGGCTCCTGATGGAGATGATTGAAGGCCCTTCTCAGGATACCCTAATGACGCTTTTGATTGAGCTCTATGGGAATGGCAGGCTCAGCAGTCAGGCGTTTTTCAATGTTATGGCGTTTATGGAGTACGAGAAGTTTCAGGCACTTGATTACCTGCATAAGAAAGGTGTTGTCCATAACGACCTGAAACCCAATAACGCCATGATTGATCTTAAAAGTGGCCGCTTGAAATTGATTGATTTTGGTGGTGCCAAAGAGGAGGGTAAAAAAGCCAGTTACGGTCATGAAGACTATGCTTCTCCGGAATTATACCGATCGTTACTTAAGAAAGAGCTGGTCAGAGCCAGTTATGCCACAGATGCTTTTGCCCAGGGACAACATCTCTACCGTTTTTTGAACAGTCCGGGTCAACTCCATATTCACTCTTTTACCAATGGCGCAGAACCATGGGGTAAATATACCCCCGACCAACGATCTGAAGCAGCTTTTGAGGTGCTCAAGGCATTTCTCGAGTATCAGAAACCCAATCCTGATGGCAGTTACAAACAGGCAATGGAGCCAATAAGTCCTGAGTTAACACAGGATGATCTGGAAGCCGAGTCTGAGCGTATGAAGATGCAAGAATTTAATCTGGAGAGTCTGCTGACCTCCAGAGATGAAATTAGAGCAATTATGAAGTTACTGGATGGGGATTTGAGCGCCAGTGACATTGATAGAATCAAGAAAATGCTGCATGGAAAATTGAACGCCAGAGACAGCGAAACCGCTCAGGCACTGTTGGATGGACCGCTCTTGTTTCAAGATATCCAGGCCATCAAAGGCCTGCTCTACGGCAAGTTAACCACGACTGAAAGAGAGACGGTAACAGATCTGGGGCACCTGATAGAGTCTGCAGAAGAGATGAAAAGAAGTAAAAGTCAGCTGATTGACATGATTAACAGTCTGCTGCACCCGGTGCCCAGGCAGAGAATGTCTCCAGAGCAAGCTTTGCAGCATCCCTGGTTTACTGAACGTACAATAGACAGAGAGCAGGCCTTAAGAACACTTCACAGGGTTGCTGATGTATTGAAAAGAGATGAAGACGATGCAAATAAGAGTTTTTTATGACGGTCTCTGCCCTCTTTGTGTTAAAGAGGTTGCTCGCTGGAAAAATGCCCGTTTCACAAGTGAAGTAGAGTGGTTTGATATCACCGGTCAGGAAAAGGCACTGGAAGCCTGGGGAATTGATCCCCACAAAGCTCTGCTTGAATTACACACCATGACCGATGACGGTCGGGTTTATACGAGCATCGACAGTTACTCGCTCTTACTCAAACAGCTACCTGCCTGGACTTGGCTGGGACGGGTCATGAGTCTGCCGGGCCTGAAACAGTTCCTGAAGTGGACTTATGACTGGATGACCAGAGTCCGCTTGAAAAAAGAAGGTCGCTGGCCGGGCCAGTGCAACACAAAGCAATGTAAATAGTCATAGGCTCGTTCATCCCACCCGTCTGGACAGAGTGACGCTCATAACCAAACATGATCGCTAAAATCATGAATGCAGTGAGACTTATCAACGTCACTCCATATCATCATCCCTGACGTTCTGTCCTGCGAAAGAAAATACATTGCTGGCAAACAGCGTAAGTCCCTTGACCAGACTAACCAGAGGGAAGACGGCATTGTTGGCTCCGAGATTAAGCTGGCCATTGACATTATAAAAGTCTCTGGGAAATTCTTTATACACGTCCAGGGAATGCAATGGTTTCGGGTACATTATGTTATCCAGATTTCCAGTGAGCTTTATGTGTTCTGAGAAGCATTCGGCAAAAGGGGCAGATGCACGACGATCGCTAACCTCACAAGGTTGCAGAGCTGTCCAGTACAGGATTTCCTGAGCTGTGCGTGTCAGCCATGAACGGTACGTCGCACTGTCAACCCCCATAAATTCTGGCAGTCTTGACTTGGGCTGACATTCTTTTTCTTTGGCTAACAGGCCTGACAGGTATTCGTTAAGCAGTTGCTCAATAAAATGTTCTGTCTCCTTCACGGTTTGTTCCTTTTGGTAATGATAGTCCGGGGAGTCCCGACGCAGGCGTGATCTTAACATCACGGCTGCCAGCAGGTTTTCGCAGAGGGCATTGGCAAAACTTAACCGCTGTAGAACCTCGGGAGTATAGCCCGACGTTTTTGAGTCTCTGGCAGTGATGCCGCTTTTCATAGAGCCATAGAACTCAACATCGCCCCAATCCCGTAGACCATCCCAACCAAAATCAGGGCGTTCTATGGCCTTCACCCAGCCTCCAAAGGTTCCGGGTAATGGCAGGGCATAATAAGGATTTACCCAATAACGGGCTAAGGAACAGCCAACGACGTCCGGTATCATGAAAGGCCGGGATCGTTGACGTGGGCATAACGCCAACGTTGCCATTAAGTACTCCAATGTCGTGAATGCCGTTCAACAGGCCTCGCTCTGCGATCGCGTAAGGAGTGCTGGTTCCATCCGGAGTATGCGCGTATTGACCGTAATTGTTGGTCGCTTTGAAGTGGTAGACCCGGTAGGCTTTTTCACCATCAACATTGGTCACTTGTAAACGATCAGTGAAATCTTGGATACTCTTGGGAAGATCCTTTTCCTGTACAATCAGGTACTGGCCAAAACGGGGTTTCTGGCTTCTAAAGCGGTCACTTTTGGCAATAAATTGATGCATAATGCCTTCTTGCGCCAGGGTGGCCTCAAACTCTCCGACCCGATGGAACTTATAGT
>NZ_JAHHPQ010000013.1:0-1640 GCF_024606245.1 Endozoicomonas sp. SESOKO2 | reverse complement strand
TCTGGACACAACCAACAACCCAACCCGCCATCAGAATCATCCGGGCAGGAAGCCCTCGCTCAACCCATAGGCTTTTTCACTAGCCTTCTGTATTCAGATTCTGGCGGGGATAATGGAGTCCCTGAACAACACCCACATACTTTGGGCTTGAATTGTTTCGTGCATCCCTGTCATGGGGCTTGTCAATTCCGGCAGTCTTCCGCCTCATCCAATAGCAGAGCGCCCGATCGTGAGGAAAGTTCGACAGACCACACGGCAGCAACGCCCGGACAAAGCTCATGCCCTCATTTGGCCAATAGATACTGCTCTGTTTGCAAACCTGTTAACGGGGTCGCCTCAGACGGGGTCGCCTCAGACGGGACCGCCATAGACTCAATGGTTGCAGTGACAATCGATAAAAACGCCCCTGCCGGGCAAGACATTTGCAGTTTGATTATATTCGGGGAGGATGGCCAGCTGCTGCAATGTGGGAAGGTTTTCAAGAATGCACAATTACTGTCGCGTCACAAAGGCAGCTACCACTCTGGGCAAAAAATCTGTGACCTGACTGTGGTCGGGGAGGATGGTCAATTGCAGCCGTGCGGGACGGTCTGCAAGAATGCGAACGCTTTAACGTATCACAAAAACAGAGACCACACGGGGCAACAAACCTGTAATGTAACTGTGATCGGGAGGGATGGTCTGCAACGGCTCTGCGGGACTGTCTGGAGAAATGCCGCAGTTCTGTCCATTCACAAAAGCGGACATCACACCGGGGAAAAAAACTGTGACGTGATCGTAATCGGGCAGGATGGCCAGCCGCGGCCATGCGGAAAGGCCTGCAAAAATGCCGCAGCTCTTTACGCTCACAAAAGCGGGCAGCACGCCGGGCAAAAAACCTGTAACCTAACCGTGATCGGTGAGGATGATCAGTCGCAGCCATGCGGAAAGGTCTGCAAGAATACTAACGCTCTGATGAATCACAAAAAAAGAGACCATTGCAGGCAACAAACCTGTGACGTGATCGTAATCAGCGAGGATAATCAGCCGCAGCTATGCGGAAGAGTCTATAAGAGTGTCCACAGCCTGTCGGCTCACAAAAGTGGATACCATAGCGTGCAACAAACCTGTGAAATGACCGTGACCGGGGAGCAAGGACAGCCGCGGCCATGCGGAAAGATCTGCAAGAATGCTCAAGCCCTTAGGGATCACAGAAAAATAGACCACACCGGGGCACAAACCTGTAACGTGACAGTGGTTCGCAAGGGTGGTCAGCCGCAGTCATGCGGGAAGGCCTGCAAGAATGCTAAAGCCCTTTCAACTCATAAAAGCGAATATCACACCGGGCAAAAAACCTGTGACATAACCGTGGTCGGGGAGGAAGGTCAGCAACGGCCATGCGGAAAGGTCTGCAAGAATGCAAAAGTCCTGTCGAATCACAAAAGAATTCATCGAAAACGCAAGCCTTCTGTCGTGGATCAGAACGATGAACTCGGGCCTTAACCTGAAAACTGTCCTTTCATGAGGTTTTCTTGATCTATCCTTGCTCTGTACAAGTCAGAATGCAGGGATAGAATTATTAAGCACTCACCCTTTGCGGCAAATTGGTTGCTGTTACTGACGTTGTCTGTCGTTTGTCAGGCCGAACCGTTGACAGAACG
>NZ_JAHHPQ010000763.1:0-1898 GCF_024606245.1 Endozoicomonas sp. SESOKO2 | reverse complement strand
GTGGCAGATTCCCGTTGAATGAACTGGTTCCCTACATTATCGCACAAGTGGCTGGGGGTATCGCCGGTGCGGCAATATTGTATTTCATTGCCTCAGGCGCACCGGATTTTGATGTATCGGATGGTTTTGCTTCAAATGGCTATGGGGCCCACTCCCCTGGCGGCTACTCAATGGTGGCGGTGCTGATCGCTGAGGTAGTGATGACCTTTATGTTTCTTATGGTCATTCTTGGAGCGACCGATAAGCGCGCTCCCGCGGGTTTTGCGCCAGTCGCTATAGGCTTGTGTCTAACCCTGATTCACCTGATAACCATTCCGGTGAGTAACACCTCGGTTAACCCGGCCCGAAGCACCAGCGTGGCAGTATTTGTCGGTGATTGGGCAACTGCCCAGTTATGGTTGTTCTGGGTAGCGCCTGTTGTTGGCGCCTTACTGGCAGGTAAAGTTTACGGCTGGGTGAGTGCTGAGAATGATGTACGTCAGTAATCCAGTGACTGCTCTTTAAACCGCAGCCACTGGAATACTCATGGCCTTCAGGCCAGAGCTTTTTCTACCCCATCAAACTCATCCACGATTTCCGCTTCAGGCTCGCAAGACATCAGGCTGACAACAACAATGGCAATGAGAGCAAACAAAATGCCTGGCACAATTTCGTAGAGGTCGAAGATACCCCCGGACACTTGTTTCCACAAAACAACAGTGACACCACCAACAATAATCCCCGCAAGAGCACCGTTGCGATTCATACGTTTCCAGTAGAGACTCATGATCAGTGCGGGGCCGAATGCGGCACCAAATCCAGCCCAGGCATATGAGACCAGACCCAGAACGGAGCTGTCAGGCGACATAGCCAGAACAAGGGCGACCAGAGCGATGAGGACTACCGCCAAACGACCAACCATCAAAACCTCTTTCTGCTCAGCATTCTTGCGAATCACTGCCTTGTAAAAGTCTTCTGCCAGTGCAGAAGAAGACACCAATAGCTGAGAGTCAGCGGTACTCATGATCGCAGCCAGAATAGCAGCGAGCAGAATGCCGGCGACGACCGGATGGAACAGTGCGTTGACCAATACCATGAAGATCGTTTCACCATCACCCAGAGACTGATTTGTTTCATTGATATAGAGCAAACCGATCAGCCCCACCAAAATGGCACCTAGCATGGAGATAGCACTCCAGCTCACTGCTATACGACGGGCTGTAGGTACATCCTGTTCCGAACGGATTCCGGCAAAACGCGCCAGGATATGAGGCTGACCAAAGTAACCCAACCCCCAGGCGACCAGAGAAATAATGGCCATCCACCCGAGAGCATTGCCGTCAGACGTGGTAAATGGATTCAACAGTTCGGAGTTATGAACACGCAGCTGCTCAAACACTGACGCATCGGAGCTTCCGGTTTGCAATGCAATAACCGGTACGATCACCATAGCCGCGGCCATCAAAAGGCCCTGAACCAGATCTGTCCAGGAAACAGCCAGGAAGCCACCGAACAAGGTATAAGAAATCACACAGAGCGTTCCGATGATGACCGCCCAGCTATAATCAAGGCCGAATACTGTTTCGAACAACTTGCCACCGGCAACCAGACCGGAGCTTGTGTAGAACAGGAAGAACAGCAGGATAAAGAGCGCCGATACTACCTGCAGCACCTTTGAAGTATCACGGAAGCGATTGGTAAAGAATTCCGGCAGGGTGAGGGCATTTCCGGAAGCTGCGCTGTAGACACGCAGACGACGGGCCATCAGTAACCAGTTCAACCAGGTACCCACCAGCAGGCCACCGGCCAACCAGAAGGCTTCAACGCCTGATGCAAAGGCATAACCCGGCAAACCCAGCAGAAGCCAGCCACTTGTGCGATAATGTAGGGAACCAGTTCATTCAACGGGAATCTGCCAC
>NZ_JAHHPQ010000762.1:0-27514 GCF_024606245.1 Endozoicomonas sp. SESOKO2 | reverse complement strand
ATAGTTATGGCAACAACCGCGACGGGGTCGGTTCCTGTCACTATGACTGACAACAATGCTCAAACTGATATCGCAACGATCACGCTAAAAGCGACCAACACGGTTCCTGCCAGATATGATCATTCACTGGCACAGCCCATTCGGTTGGTTTGGACGATGGGCCATAACCAGAACCAAACTGCAAATATCTTTGAAGAAGAGCATTATCCGGTGGTTGCGCAGTGTAGAGAGCCCAACATCAGGATCAATCTGCTGAACAACAAGGGAACCATTGCCAATAGTTGGCTATGTCGGAAAGTCGGTGAGCGCCTGACGATACTTAAACCCAAATACCGGAATGGCGACACTCATCTATTTGAGGCATCATCTGAGTATCGCCGCTTGCGGACATCAAAATCGAAACTGTCTATCAATGTGGTTAGCTCCAGGGATTATCATACTAATAACGCAAACGCCTTTTATAACCCATCGTTGTTGGCGCTTTTGATCTCTATGTATCTTATTAGTGCAAGCACACTGTGAATTCGTAGAAGAGAAACATTATGAAACGGGTCTTGTTCGGATTCATCTTGTTGTTTTGTCTGTTTCAGACATGTAATGCTCGTGATGTCTACACAAGCGCTCTATGGGTGGAAGATTTATATTCACACGCCGAGAACAAAACCATAGCTGTACGGATAAACTCACGGATAGGGTTTATTTGTCCCAATATCGCCACTGTGGCAAGGCAACGCGGGTTCGACAGACAATCCTCAGAAATGAATGAAAATCTATGGTTAGTACAGAACGAAACCTTCTACGAAAACTGTGAGATACCAACAAACACCTCAAGTCTGGCGTACCATTTTGTTTGCAACGATGCCACTCGACTGTTTTTTGTAGATCTACTGTTTCTTGAATTTGCTGCCGGACAAAACGATATGACTTTTGAAGCGGGGAAATATTATTATGTATTGTCGACATCAGACGGCACCATAGGTTCACTTAACAACAGAAAAGGCGGACATTGTCTGACCCACAACATGCGCGTCAAGATTTATGTCTGTAAAAAACGTAGTGACCCCCATCCTCTCTGCAAAAACATAGACCCTAAGTTAAACATTATTCCTCCAAGTGATCCTTCTACGCCATCTCCTTTCATGTTCGGCTTAATAAATCCCGGAGTGCCGAATGTTCCTGCCATTATTACTGATACCTATAGCAATACTAATACCGAAACGGTTACAACAAAGGCTACTGCAGCGGTTACGACAAAGGCTACTGAAACGTTTACGAGAAAGGCCACTGAAGCGGTTTCCACCATCCATAATGATCCACCGAACGAGCCCGTTGAGTTAATATGGGAGATCCGCTACAACCAGACCCAAACAACCACCATCTCTAAAGAAGAGTATTACCCGGTGGTTGCACTGTGTAATGAACCCAACGCAAAAATCAGCCTGCTTAACAATAAAGGGAGGATTGTTGATAGCTGGTTGTGTCAGAAAGTAGATGAGCGTATGACGATACTTAAACCGGAGTACCGGAATGACGATGTTTATCTATTCGTGGCCTCGCCCGAATACAGTCCCGGGCGAATATGGAAATCAAGCCTGTTTGTTAATGTGCATAGCATCAAGCATCGTTATATCAGTAATGTAAACTCACTCTATAGCCCACCGGCATTGGCGCTTTTGATTTCATTGTATCTTTTTATTGCAAATGCACTTTGACACGATTTTCTGAAAGTGCGTAGAAAAGTCTGCTACATTCATTCTGACTTTTTACCAGAGAAAAACGATGCGATTTATTTTGTTCGGGTTCCTGTTGTTACTCCATCTGTTTCAGGCATGCAATGCTCGTGATGTCTACAAAAGCATTTTGTGGGAGTACGATTTTTATTCGCATGCTGATAACAAGAGCATCACTGTGCATTTAAACTCAGAGATCTCTATAATTTGTCCCAACCTGCCCACAGTGGTAAAAAAGCGCAGTCACGATAGGCAAACCTCAACAATGTACGAAAATATATGGTTGACGAGCAACGCAACCGACTATGAGAATTGTGAAGTAGGGGGATTGAAAGCAATAGGAACCAATAAACCTATAGATCGCTTTATTTGCAACAAGCCCAATGAATTAATTTATCTTAATTTATTGTTTCTTGAACATGCTGCCGGAGCAGACGACAGAACCTTTGAAGGAGGAAAAAATTACTATATCTTTTCCACATCAGATGGCACTCAATCTTCAGTTTATAGAAGAAAAGGCGGGCATTGTTCAACACATAACATGCGCCTCAAGATTTACGTTTGCATGAAAGGAGGAGACCCGGACCCTAACTGCAAAAAAGGCCTGGACCCTAATATAAACAGGTTTTCTGCAAACAATCCTTTTACTCCTGCTCCTTTTGCAACTCTTTTAACAGAGCCATTAACCGACCCTGTAACGACGACTGTTCCTGCTGTTACTACCGACTCCGATGCCGAAACGGTCAGTACAAATACGACTGAAAAGGCTCCTGTCATAATGACGGGCCCCTACACTGCTAGCGACAGTGATACCGATTCTCACAACGATAACGAAGCGGTCAGGATAATAGCTACTGAAACAGCTTCCACCAGGTTTCATCATTCACTGGCAGAGCCCATTCAGTTACTTTGGGAGATCGGCTATAACCAGACCCAAACAGCCTACCTCACTGAAGAAGAAAACTACCCGGTGATTGCACTTTGTAGAGAACCCAACACCAGGATCAGCCTGCTAAACAATAAAGGAACGATTGTCGACAGCTGGTTATGCCGACAAGCCGGTGAGCATCTGACGATACTTAAATCTGAATACCGGAATGGTGAAACTTATCTATTTGAGGCATTACCCGAATATGAACGTATACGAGTATGGAAATCGAGCCTGTCTGTCAATGTGGGCGGTTTTCAGGATCTTTATATCAGTAAGGCCACCCCACACTACAACCCACCGGCGTTAGCTCTTTTGATCTCAATGTATCTTTTTACTGCAAGCGTGCTCTGACACGATTTCAAGAAGCTATGCAGATAGGTCTGCTACTTTTATTCTGACTTTTAACAGAGAAAAACCATGCAATTTGTTTTATTCGGATTCCTGCTGTTACTCCCTCTGTTTCAGACATGCGATGCTCGTGATGTCTACACCAGCGTCTGGTGGTGGGATCATTTATATTCCCACGCCAAGAACAAGAGCATATCTGTGAGGCTAAACTCGCAGCTGTATTTTATTTGTCCCAATAAGCCGACAGTGGTAAAGAAGCGCGCTAATGATAGACAAACCCTAACCATGTACGAAAATATATGGCTAACGGACAACGAAACCTACTATGAGAATTGTGAAATAGGAGAAAATCCACGAGATAAAGTCATAGATCTCTTTCCTTGCAACCAACCCGTCGAGCTGTCTTTTCTTAGCATACTTTTTCTCGAACATGCTGCCGGACTCAACGACAGAACCTTTGAAGGGGGAAAACATTACTACTTCCTATCCACATCCAATGGCCTGGAGTCTTCTATTCATAACAAAAAAGGCGGACACTGCCTGACACACAACATGCGCCTAAAGGTTTACGTCTGTAATAAAACGGCTGACGCCAATCCCGGCTGCGCAGACCCGGATCCTCAGTTAAATGACGGTTTTATCATTCCCCCTTATACCCCTGTTCCTTTAACCACTCTTTTAACAACGCCTGTAACAGATCCTGTGACCACTACCCGTCCTGCCAGAACGAATACCGAAACGGTTATGACAAATGCGACAGACAAGGTTCCTGTTATTATTAGTGACACCGATGCTGACGAAGATACCGAAACGGCCATGACAACGGCTACTGAAATAATTCCCACCGACTATGATCGTTCAGTGACACCCCCCATTCAGTTAATCTGGGAGATCAGCTATAACCGGACCCAAACGGCCTCTATCTTCGAAGAAAGGAATTACCCGGTGGTTGCACTGTGTAACGAACCCAACACCAAGATCAGCCTGCTGAACAATAAAGGAAGGATTGTTGATAGCTGGTTATGTCAGAAAGCAGGTGAACGCCTGACCATACTCAAGCCTGAATATCGCAATGGTGAGGTTTATTTATTTGAGGCATCACCCGAGTTCAGCCGTATACGAGTATGGAAATCAACCCTGTCTGTCAATGTGGGCAGCTTCAAGACTCAGTATATCAGTGCAGCCAACACCCTCTACAACCCACCGGCATTGGCACTTTTGATTTCAATGTATCTTTTGACAGGAAGCGCATTCTGACAGGATCGATTACTCAAAACCTGCCCCTGTTGGCAGCACTTCAGCATAGTTTGAAGCCCTGTTTTGCTTTTCTTTCAGCAGAGCTTCCTTCTGGGTACGAGTCATCTTTTTAATGGCGGCTTCCCGCTTGCCTGCTGTTGAACGGTTATGACCTTCTTCCACATACATCAGGGCAGAAGGTTTTTTACCATTGAAAAATCGAGCACCGCCTTTCTTTTCGCCCGAGTGCTCTTTCCAGCGCCGTTCGATATTGGTGGTAATACCCGTGTACAGACTGTTGTTACTTGCCAGAATGATATAAACGAACCAGTTCATGGAACCTGCATATAAAAGATAATTAACAGCATTTTACTGTACCGGACAGGCAAGTACATGGCTTCAATAACAGAAAATTAAACGATAGTTCTATTTAACAAATTTCATTCGGATATTAAGTTTTTTAGACTTTCGACTTGCTAAATCACAAATCTGGACTGAAATTAACACTTGATAAAAACCCATAGGCACATCTTCACACAGGTTCTGTGGGACTTATAAAGCAGCTTCTCTTTTGATATCGGTGAGTCTAACCATCATTTTGCAGTTGCCTGTAAGAATGATTCTCGCAGTATGGAGAGAAAAGCCGTTTCGGATCATTCAGCCATGGACCCAATTGTCGGCCAAAGGAATACAAGACGTAACTCTTGGCTGCCCAGACATAAAAACATATTCGGGAAAAATGGCACTAGCAAATAAATTCGGGAGTACTTCATATGCTGGGCTTTCTCAGTCCTCCTGCTCATCAAGAGCAGATTGCGTCCAAAGAAGTCGATGAAACTTATAAAAAGCTCCGTTTTCAGGTTTTGTTCGGCATCATTGTTGGCTATGCCGCTTATTACCTGATTCGCAAAAATTTCTCTCTGGCCATGCCCAATCTGATTGAACAGGGTTTTAGCAAATCCGAACTCGGCGTGGCCCTCTCAGCCGTCTCTTTTGCCTATGGCTTTAGCAAGTTTCTCATGGGCAACCTGTCTGATCGCAGTGACGCCCGGAAATTCATGAGTATTGGCCTGATTCTTTCGGCTCTGACCATGATCTTTATGGGAACCGTTCCTTTTGCCACAGCTTCAGTCCCTGCCATGTTTGCCCTGCTGTTTCTTAATGGCTGGTTTCAGGGCATGGGCTATCCGGCGGGCAGCAGGGTCATGACACATTGGTTCTCCGTTAGAGAAAGAGGGGTTAAATGGGCCTACTGGAATACCTCTCATAACCTCGGAGCCGGTCTGGTGGGACCTATGGCCATATTTGCGGTCTTTCTGTTTGGCGACTGGCAATCACAGCTCTGGTTCCATGGCGTCGTAGCCCTTGTTCTGGCCGGTATCACCTGGACATTATTAAGAGATACCCCCCAGTCCTGCGGTCTGCCCAGCATCGAAGCCTGGACTGGCGATAAGCTTAAATCCTATGACGAGCATCACCATGAGCAAGAGATGTCGGCCAAAGACATCTTTTTCAAATATGTATTCAACAATAAACTGCTCTGGTATCTCTCACTGGCCAATGTCTTCGTTTACCTGGTTCGCTACGGAGTACTGGACTGGGCGCCAACTTACCTGAAAGAAGTTAAAGGTTTTTCAATGGCTCAAAGTGGCTGGGCCTATTTCTTTTACGAGTTTGCAGGCATTCCGGGTATCCTGCTCTGTGGCTGGGCCAGTGACCGCTTTTTCAGAGGCTGTCGTGCTCCAGTCAGTATGTGGATGATGGCGCTGGTCTGTGTAGCCATTGTTATCTACTGGCAGAACCCTGCCGGGCACCCGATGATTGATAACCTCTGCCTGATATTTGTGGGCTTTCTGATTTATGGTCCTGTGGTGCTGGTAGGTTTGCAGGCCGCTGACTCAGCCCCGAAGAAAGCGACCGGAACCGCCACTGGCCTGACCGGCCTGTTTGGTTACCTCGGTGGTGCGCTGTTTGCCAACCTGGCCATGGGAGTCATTGTTGACGCGATGGGCTGGAGTGGCGGTTTTATGCTGATACTGGCAGCCTGTGGCATGGCAATTCTGTTTTTGGCACTGACTTTGAAAAAGGAGAAAGACGACAAAGCTGAGCTCTTCAGTCAGTACAAATGACTGCCATATGGCTTCATTGGAGCCATTCACTGACCCCGGCAGTCATCTCTGCCGGCTATTATTGGCCCATGGACTTAGGGCCATTTTCAAATCTATCTAGCAGCCTGTCGGACTTAAGGCTGTCCTACTGCGTCTTGCAATCCTCGCTACGGACGCTTAAGTCCGACAGGCTGCTAGTCGGCTTTAACCCAAACCTGGGTTCTGCCTAACAATGAAAAGCCCACATACCCCCTAAGCTTGAGCTTTTTACCTCCGTCAATCAATTTCATGCTGCCGCTGTATACTTTGCCCGACTTCGGATCTAGCACTTTTCCGTTGTCGTATTGAGAACCGTCTTTTTTCATCCCCCAGAGAAAAGTCAGCCCCTCTATCTTCTGATCCTTATTATCACCTTTGCATTTTTCACAGACCGCATTTCTGGATGCAGGATCAAGGATCTCCACAATCTTGCCTTTCAGCTGATCACCTTCTTCCCAGATAGTCACCAGAGATTCCTTTTTATGGGTTTCTTCATCAACGGTGTACCATTGACCAACGTATCCATTGGCAAGAGACAAAGCCGGGAGAAGCAGCGCAGAGGCTACCAGAAGTGCTTTTCGTAACATGAGGAGTTCCTGTTTTCCTGAGTGGATGAACTGATATTAATCGGATCATTCTCAAACAACCAGACAAACTCTTCTGACAGTGATTTTTTATGAATGATCAAGAATCCAGAGCTGGCAGCCAGCCGGAAACAATGCCTGCCTGAGCAAGAATGACGGCCAGCCCGATCAAACACATAATCACCAGCAACAGTTTGCCCCCGGCCACCTGATAAGGCTCTTCAAGGTCCTGCTTTCGTGCTTCCCAGACCAGCATGACAGGAATAAAGACCGCCAGAATCACCAAAGCCACAGCAGCATAGCCCAGAGTCATCACGAAGCCTCCCGGAAACAAAACCGCCACCAGCAATGGCAGGCCCAGTGTCAGGCAGACAGTCTGAATACGACCCATGATGTTATCAGGTCTCTGGCTGACCTCAGCCAGATAATCAAACAGGCCAATGGCCACTCCTAAAAATGAAGTACCCAGCGCACAGACTGTGAAACCACTGATGAGATAACTAAAGCCGGAATAATGACTGGCATCCCCAATTTTACGGATAAGCTGGCCCACTGCATCCGGACTACTGTGCAGGCTGTTGATCTCCACAGATGACAAAGTACCGTTGGTCGCAACCTGCCAGAGTGAATAGACCACAAGGGGCAAGACACTGCCCAGCACCAATGCCAGGCGAAAATCTCCGGGCCTGCCTTTGACATATCGCACGACGGTAGGTACTGCACAATGATACCCAAAGGAGGTGTAAAGTACTGGCAAAGCGGCGAAGAGCATACCGGGTTCACCGACTCCAAGGGTGAGATTTTCGGCTTCTGCTTCTGGCAGTAGAAGCACCATGATGAACATCAATAACATCATCATCAGGAAGAACATTGTGCGATTGGCATAATCCACAACCACAGTCCCGATCACCACCATAACGGCAATAACAACTGCCACCAGCGTAGCTGACTGAGAAAAACTGAGAGCCAGTCCCATCCTGTGGCTGAAGGAAACAACTTGCCCTGCGCCGGCTGTGATATAGGCTGAACAGAGTGAATAATATAGAAACAGCATGGCCAGAATAGCCACAGCCTGACCAGATTTTCCCAGCAACCGCCCCACCACACCATGAAGGTTATCGGCTTCTGGCACGGCGCGGCAGGCCTCCGCTATGAGCAAACCTCCATAGCAGGCCAGAGCAGCCATTAACATCATCAGCAGGATGCCTGACCAAATACCCGTAGCAGCAGAAACCAGCGGCAAAGCCAGCATACCTGCCCCAATAGATGTGCCTGCTACCAGCAGGGTGCTTCCCAGTGTTTGACTGTTCATGTATTAGTTCATCGTTTCCTTTCCAAACAACCAGAATAGACAAGAATCAACAGGAATTTATAGAGCCACCTTTCTTGCTGTTTCTCTTCCCGAGCTTTTGATAGGCTACTTCACAACACTTCTTAAAGACAATTCGCCATGCCACATTGCGTCATCGAATACTCTTCAGACATTGAACAGAATCACTCAATCAGAGATCTGATTTCAACTGTTCATCAAAGCGCTCTGGAATCAAGGCTATTTAAAGCAGAAGACATCAAGTCCAGAGCCATCCCCTGTGAGTACTTTCAAACCGCTCAGCCTGAGCAATCCTTTGTTCACATCACCGTCAGGATTATGAAAGGTCGTACCACCACCGAGAAGAAAGACCTGAGCCAAAAAGTGCTCAGTGCTGCTGACCAGATCATCCCGAACGTGAATATTCTGACGGTTGAAATTCTTGATATTGATACTGACAGTTATTCAAAACGGCTTGCTTAAGATGGGTAATCCGTTTTACAGCTCGCGACGACATCCATAAACGCCAGGGAACCACCAAAAATATCCAGAGCACTGCCTATGGTAATGTGCACCTGACCGTTACCGGCTTTTCTCACCGCCTCAATGTCTTCCAGAGAGGCAATCCCCCCCGCATAGGTCACCGGAACGGGTGAATATTGAGCCAGCAGGGAAACCAGTTCCAGATCAGGCCCACCCATCAAGCCTTCAACCGATGCGGCATGAACAAGAAACTCATCACAATAGTGAGCCAGCTTCTCCAGTGTCTGAGCATTGATTCGAGTATCGGTAAACTTCTGCCAGCGATTCGTGACAATGAAATAGTCACCGCCTTTTTTCTTACAGGAAAGATCCAGCACCAGGCGCTCCCTGCCCACCGCGGCCAGCAATTTGTTGAGATTTTCAAAATTGATCTGACCATCCTTAAAAACGTAGGAGGTCACAATGACGTGGGAGGCTCCCATATCAAGGTACTGAACGGCATTTTCTGCTGTAATACCGCCGCCAACCTGAAGGCCTCCGGGCCAGCCTGAAAGAGCTGAAGCGGCGGCGACCTCATTACCGGGCCCCAGTTTTATGACATGGCCACCGGTTAACTGTTCCTGACGGTAAAGTTCCACAAAATAAGCCGCTGAACGGTCACTTTCAAAATTCACCTGAGCCGAATTATCACCATCACGCAGAGAGCTTCCCACAATCTGTTTCACCTTGCCTTCGTGCAGATCAATACAGGGTCGAAACTGCATAACGGGAACTCCTTTGTGTCTTGTTAACAGTAAAATGGAAGGTCTAAATCTATCACATTAACCGTGAGCTGAAAGAATCTTTCCAGCCATACCCTGACCAATAAGTTAGTAGTTGCTTCCGGAACAGAGGAAAAGAAGGCGCCATGTGTCGGTGGAAGTCCCCTGCAAACCGGACCAGGGAGAGCCTTGATATACAGAGAACATCAGTCTTTGATCAGATCAAAACAGGCAAGCCTCTCAGCAAAGAATATTTGCTGAGAGGGCAAAGGATTGCAAAAGAGAGGATAACGACTTCAGGTTATCAACTGGCTGAAGTTCTGAACAGGCATTCAAGCCATAATCATTGACCTGAGTTAAATTCCAGAGGTCTGGAGAAATCAATAATCTTATTCGAAGTACTGTGGGAAATCAGCTTTCCATTTTGCCTGACTTCTACAGCAACAGAATAGGTGTGGTTTGGCTCAATCAGAGAGGGCGAGTATGGAACATCAAATTTCAAGGGTCCATCAACCCCCTGATCCAGCCTGATTTTTTTCTCACCAATCAGATTCGAGTGATGATCCTTGTTGGTGATATCTTTCATCGAAACGATAACATCCGAGCCAGCAGGGAAACTGCCTGTGGATGATTTGATGACCCCTCTGACTTTCGCGCTCTCTGCAAAATAAGTGATCGTCTCATCATTGTGGCGCCCCTTGAGAGTCATCACCAGACCATTGGACGTCATGGTGTCAACCTGCTGAAGCCCTTTGAAATAAGCCATTTCCTGTTTCATGTAAGGTTCCGGACAGGCCATCATGGTGGAGCCCACTCTACCAAACTGCAGCTCATCCTGCTGCATCGTATAGCTACCAAAGTAACCATTACAAGGGCCGCGACCACTGATCTGACCATCCTTGCTGGAAGCAGACTGAAACTCAAGGGTAACTCTTTTACCATTTACCGGTGGCGCGCCATTCAGGGAATGCAGCACCCAGGTTTTACCCTCAACGTCAGTGGGTGTTACCACCACACTCTTGTCCGGTGTAGTACAGGCAGCAAGAAAACCTCCTACTGCCAGCACCAGAACATAACGGCCCATGGTTCTCATGATTTTACCTTATACCTCACGTGAGACGGTTCTTGATTTCTGCTCTGGCAGAAAGGCCTGAGCATAAACCCTGAAGCTGCTCATTGAAAACCGCCAGAAACCTTCATTACCAAGGCCTGACACAAAATACGGAGCTATATACGGAATACAGTTCTATAAAAAGTAGTACAGAATCCTGATGAAACCCAAGATTGCAGTGACACC
The DNA here is from genome assembly GCF_024606245.1 of Endozoicomonas sp. SESOKO2. Lineage (NCBI taxonomy): Bacteria > Pseudomonadati > Pseudomonadota > Gammaproteobacteria > Oceanospirillales > Endozoicomonadaceae > Endozoicomonas > Endozoicomonas sp. SESOKO2. Next base: position 16,688 of record NZ_JAHHPQ010000762.1, on the reverse strand, counting down.
ACTAACCCGGATAGAAGCGACACCTATACACGACAAAGAAGTAGCAAACAGTAGAACATCGACCGATACTCATATGACTGAACACCTCCAGATAAACATCTCTTAGTGTAGCAGCCAAATGATTCACAACATAAATCAATCATACTAACTAATGATTCCTGAATTCAGGTATCCACTGTTCAGGGTTCCCACTGAATACCTTCCCAAAGCGGCGATCGATCGTTTGGTGAACCGTTGTAGTTAATCGTTATCTCTTCATTGGGCCGAATTTTTTTAATGGCAATAAATTCAATCACCCGGTCGTCCATATCAAACCGATAGAGTGCATTAGGTGTGTAAGAGTGGTTATAAATTGAACCCAGCCCCAAAGCAATGGCGGCTGAATCCATTGCCTCGCCCCAGGTAAAGTAATAGTTGTATATTGACGTTTGATCGATATGTTCAAGATCTTCAGGAGGCAATTCAAGAACAGGGCAACGCTCGATGACCGTATCTCGCTCAATCTTTTTACGGGTAAAGACTCCTCGCCCTTTCGAGCCAGAAAATGCCACGTATAGCATAAACGAGACCTCTTTAATTTTTATTTCCTGACAGTCTACCCGCCCTTTAACGGTCTGTTAATCGACTTTTGCAGTGCTCCACTCAAAAAAAAAGCAGAAGTACCGGGCTTCTGCTTTTTCATCATCAGGGAAAGATGACCGGCTTATGCTTCACGACGAGGCCTGCGTGAACTCTGACGTCTGTCTCCACCACGATTATCACGATCTCTTCTGAAACCTTCACCTTCACGACCACGACCACGACGAGGAGGACGACTGTTATCACGACGACCATCATCAACCCAAACTTTCAGACCGAGAGCCTTGTTGCGTACCTTGACATTTTTCAGAGCATCCAGCGTAGTCGCATCCACACCTTCCGGCAGGTAGATGGAAGAGCAGGTGTCGAAAAGGCGGATGTGACCGATGTTTTTGCCAGAAATATTACTTTCGTTGGCAATCGCACCGACCAGGTCTCCGGGCGAAATACCCTGATCGCGACCTACATCAACACGGTAACGAACCATGCCTTCATTATCTTCTTTCCGATCACGACGAAGACGCTCACCACGATCACGGTCTCCCCTGTCGCCACGATCCCGGCGCTCACGCTGTGTACGTTCTGGTTCTTTACCATCCGGGAACGGACGATCTTTCTGAGCCATAAAACAAAGAACAGCGGCCATGTCTTGGTAACTCAGTGCATGTTCGGTTTCCAGCTCAGCAATGATTTCACGAAATGCATCCAGCTCTTCACCCATTTCCAGGGATTTCACAACCTCTTCCTTGAAGGCACGGATGCGCATATCACGGACGTCACGCATGGATGGCAGACGCATAGTTTCGATGCGCTGACGGGTAGCATGCTCAATAGCACGCAACATACGACGCTCACGATGCGTAGCAAACAGAATAGCAACACCCTGACGACCAGCACGGCCAGTTCGACCAATACGATGAACATAAGCTTCCGTGTCATAAGGAATGTCGTAATTTACGACGTGAGACATACGCTCAACGTCAAGACCACGGGCTGCAACATCGGTGGCGATGAGAATATCGAGAGAGCCTTTCTTCAGTCGATCCACCACTTTTTCACGCAGCCCCTGACTCATGTCACCGTTTAATGCAGCAGCAGCAAAACCTCTTGCCTCCAGCTTTTCAGCCAGCTCTACGGTCGCGGTTTTGGTGCGCACGAAGATAATCATGGCATCAAAAGGTTCGACTTCAAGGATACGGGTCAGTGCGTCCAGCTTGTGAAAGCCGCTGACCATGCAGACTTTCTGAGTGATGGTATCAACAGTGGCGGTTTTCGCCTTGATCTCAACAGTGGCAGGATTTTTCAGATGCGTATCAGCAATCTTGCGAATCTGTCTGGGCATAGTGGCAGAGAACAGGGCTACCTGACGCTCTTCAGGTGTCTGTTCCATGATCCATTCAATGTCATCGACGAAGCCCATGCGCAGCATTTCATCGGCCTCATCCAGAACGACCGCTTTAAGTGCATCCAATTTGAGGCTTTCTCTGCGGATATGGTCCATGACACGACCCGGCGTACCCACAATAACATGAGCACCACGCTTGAGACCTCTCAGCTGACCACGCATATCCTGACCACCATAAACTGGCAGTACATGGAAGCCAGGCATGTGACGGGCATAACGCTGGAAAGCTTCAGCCACCTGGATGGCCAGTTCGCGCGTTGGTGTCAGGACCAGAACCTGAGGATCATTGGCCTTCATATCCAGTCTGGAAAGCATTGGCAGGGCAAAAGCGGCGGTTTTGCCTGTACCGGTCTGGGCCAGACCCAGCAGGTCTCTACCATCCAGAATCCGGGGAATACTCTGAGCCTGAATAGGAGAAGGTGTTTCATAACCAACATCCTGTACCGCCCTGATCACCGCCGGAGAAAGGGGCAGTTCAGCAAAGGTAATCATTGACTCAGTAGGGGTTGTGTCGTCAGACATCAAGTGCTCCGAAAAATTAGGCATTGATATGATCAGTGCTGTCCCTGTAGATACTCTGACAGGCAGCCGACGGGGTAATGCCGGTCTTAAGCCGTGAGAATCACCCATGGGCCAGTCGCAGGTAGAAAGACGGTCATCATGTTCTATGGAACAGGACAGGTTTCAGAGAGTCAGACAAGTTATTGATTAGCTTGAATAATCCAATGAAAACGCTGATCGCTCTTTCCGGATCTTGCGACCTGAGCCTGTGAACAGACTCCCATGTACACTGATCCACTGCACGATCCTTTTCGTAACGTGCGGTGATTATTAACCATGTTCCGGCCGCTCATTAACAGCCAGCGGCCTTTTCACTCATGGCAGTTGGGTGTCCATGACTTCGTTGATGATCTCGAAAGAACTGACAGGGTCGGTATCCGATGAGCATTCAATATGCAAACCGACCACAGAGGTAAACGGAGTACCAGGACTACTGGGAAGCCTTATTGAACAGCCTTCCCACAAAAGGGCGGTCATTCTATCGCTAATCGCTCAACATAGATAGCTGTATTTCAAGCAACCGGCCTGTTTTTAGCCGATAGAGAGAAGGGGTTTATAGCTACTGATGACTATTTGCAGCCATTTACCTATCCCACACCAAATACCAGCAGGTCTCTTCAGAATCTATGAGGCCTTTTGCCCGTCATCCCCCGATAGAAGTCCTGAATCTTCTTCAGGTCATCCTCGTATTTTTCCGTAGGGAAGAACATGGGACCAAAACCTCCCACTTTGGTTTTAAAATCCAGAAACCCCAGGGCAATGGGCACACCTGCACCAGCCGCAACATGATAAAAACCACTTTTCCACTGGCCTACCTTGCTGCGCGTTCCCTCAGGAGGGATAGTCACGATAAGATCCTCAGAAGCATTAAACCGGTCGACGACTTGCTGCACCAGTCCGGTATTTCGGCTTCGCTCCACAGGAATGCCACCCATCCAACGCATTATGGGGCCCATGGGCCCCTTAAAAAGGCCGCTCTTGCCCATCCAGGAAATCTTGATACCGAATCTGAAGGCAATGGCTATCACCAGAATAAAGTCCCAGTTGCTGGTATGGGGGGCAGCAATAAGGACATATTTTCGAGCATTTGGCTTTTTACCTGACAATTTCCAGCCTGTCAGTTTCAGACCCAGAGTAGAGATAAAGCGAAAGAGAGTATTAACAATGGGAGTATCAAAGATCGTATGAGTCATCAAGAAGGTTACCACAGGCAGTCAAGATCGAGACTGGCCCAGTATCCATAACAAATTAATGTTTATGATAAATTACATTCGCCCGGCCAGTCTTCGAGCGGGATTATACCCGTCCTAACCGGAATGTACACTTCAGCACACATTTTTACGTTTACCAAATTTCTCTTAAAATGGCCCAGAGGGGCCATGACGTGCAGGCACTGATAGAAGCGATCAGTCCGGGGGACTGATCATTCGGTGGGTGTTTGCAGATACAGAGTGTTTTTTTGTAGTGTAACCTTTCGTAATCTATCATCATCGAATGCTACCTGAAATTGATGCGCGATGAATATGTTTAGTTTATGCAAACTAGTGATTGTTATCTCACTAATATCATATGGTGCTTCCTACGGGTCTCAAGATAATACTTTTAATGATGAACGTGTAAATTCCAACCACACTATTTCAAATGAGGATTACGAACAGAACTTTTCGAGTGATCTAATAAATTTATTAACCTCAGTCTTGTTATATTATGATGAATTCAGACTGCCTTTACGTATAGCTGAAATATCAACTATTTTTTTGCTAAATTTCTATCTACTTAAAACGGGTAATATTTTCCCCCGTGAATGTATTTTTATTCTTGCCATTGCCTTGTTGTCAAGCTTTGTCTCTAACACTTCATATGACCTAAAAACAATTACCAATAATAGTGATAAAAACTCACCAGTAATCTATTTTAAACTCGTTGCACAAGAAATAGAGCACGTATCATCTTTATTGATTTACGACTACCTGTCAGTAAAGCTCTTTGCCGGGTTGTGTCCTATCTGTATAGAAACAGTGAGATACCCTGGCTGCTATGCGGCCTGTAAAAGGCACTGGTATTGCGAAGTGTGCATTCGTTCATGGCAGACACAATCACTTCTTTGCCCTCTATGTCGGCAGTAACCTCCAATTAAAATAATGAGAGCAACCGTCACCTCCTTCAATAAATGAACATTTCGGACAGTGAACTGCTTTTAGCTGAAGCATCTTTTTCTCCAGCCATTTTCTGTGGATAAAATATAGCCAGGACTTTCGTAACTCAGCAGTTGTTCGCAAGCGCAGTCTGCTGAATTTTTTTGTGATGTGACGCTTCATAACCTATGCTGACCAACTACACATTTAAATTCACATACAATAATTATGTTTGATTTATGCAGATTAGTGATATTTCTCTCGCTACTGTCTTATGGTGCTTCCTACGGGTCTCAAGATAATACTGGTTATGACGAACATGAAAGCTCCAACCGCACTATTTCATATGAAGATTACAAACAGAGCTTTTCGACTAACCTGTTAAATTTATTAACCTTTCTCTCGTCACATTATGATGAATTCAGGCTACCTTTACGTGTGACCGAGGTAGCAGTTGTATGTTTGTCACATTTCTATCTACTTAAGCTGGGCAATACCCTTCATGATGAATATAATTTTATTTTTTTATCAGGCATTTTATTAAGCGGTGTTGCTAATATTTCATATGATCTAAGAATTAATCTGCATAATTATGAAAGCCTAACATTATTCATATTTAAATTAATCGCGCAAAGAACAGAGCACGCATCATCATTATTAATAACCGAATATCTGGCAGTAAAACTTTTTTCAGGATTATGTCCTATTTGTCTGGAACCGATGAGATACCCTATCGCCGTTGCAGCCTGTAAAAGGCACTGGTATTGCAAAGCATGCATTCGTATGTGGGAGGTGCAATCACCTCTGTGCGCCGTATGCCGACAGTAACCCTCGATGCACTATAGTGTATATCAGCCTTTCAAGGTAGCCGCTCATTTGCGGTGATCTTAAAAATTTCCAACCTGACCGCCAGCCTTTGCCCTTCAAACAACGCATTATTTACCATCCGGCTTGGATACTGAGAGCTGATCCCGCGAGCCTGGAAAGATAAATTCGGGGCCAATCCACTAAAATTCAATCTCGATAAGCAGGAGGTGTCTCTTCCCTGCTTGGATGTTCAGGAATTCAGGTAATAAATATGTATCATTTATGCAAATTAGCGGTGTTTATCTCACTAATATTTTATGGTGCTTCCTACGGGTCTCAAGATAATACTGGTTATGACAAACATGAAAGCTCCAACCACAGGCTTTCATATGAGGATTACGCACAGAGCTTTTCAAGTGACCTATCAAATTTATTAACTGCTCTCTCGTTATATTATGATGAGTTCAGGCTACCTTTACGTGTAACTGAAATAGCATGTCACAGTTTATTAAATTTTTATCTGCTTAAGCTGGGCAATACTTTTCATTATGAGTATCTTTTTATTGCTGCATATGGCACATTTTTTAGTCTTCTCGCTAATGCCGTATATGACATAAGAAAAAACAAGAATAATCCCGAAGACTTATCATTGTTCATATTTAGATTCTTTGCGCAAAGAATAGAGCACATATCGTCTTTATATGTTTCAGACTATTTGTCTGTAAAACTTTTCTCGGGACCATGTCCTATATGCCTGGAACCCGTGAGATACCCTATCGAAGTTGCAGACTGTAGAAGGCACTGGTATTGCACAGCATGCATTCGTATGTGGGAGGTACAATCACCTTTGTGTCCTGTATGCCGACAGTAAGCCATCGATGAAATAAAGAGTATACCGGTCAGCCTGTTCAATAAATACCCATTTCGGAAACAGAAAGGCTTTTAGCTGAAGCAGCTTTTGCTCCAGCCATTTTCAACGGGTGCTCGCAGGTGCAGTGTGCTGGACTTTTGGTGATGTAAGCTTTCGTAATCTACCATGACCTGGTGTTCCCTAAAATTCATATACAATAGATATGCTTTATTTATGCAAATCAGTGATATTTACCTTACTCATATCTTGCAGTGTTTCTTACGGGTCTCAAGATGATGCATCCAACCACACTATCTCATATGAAGATTACGAAAAGAGTTTTTCCAAAGACCTGATAAATTTATTAACTTCTCTTTCGTTATACTATGATGGACTCAGGCTCCCTTTACGTTTAGTTGAAATAGCAAGTGTTTCTTTTGTAAATTTTCATTTACTTAAACCAGGTAATGTTTTTCGTCAAGATTTTATAACTGTTTTTTCAACGAGCTTGATATTTTGCTTTTATTCTAATTTTACTTATGACTTAGTAGCATTTATCAAGAGTAATGAAAGCTTATCACTGGCCTTTTGTAGTCTCGTTGCACGAGTAACAGAGCACGTATTATCAGCAAGAATTTCCGACTACCTGACAGTAAAGTTCTTTGCAGGATTATGTCCTATTTGTATGGACCCCATAAGATACCCTGTCGCCGCTGGAGCCTGTTTAAGGCACTTCTATTGCGCATCATGTCTTCAAATATGGAAGGCACATTCACCTTTGTGCCCTGTGTGCCGACAATAATCCCCGATGAACCAAAGAGTATACCGGTCAGCCCATTGGAGGCCTAACCCTCTTAATCGAAGGGCGGGATCTCTCAGCCACCAATCTGGGCAAGATTCCGGGTGCCTCCGGTATACCCCTGATCCAGAAAATGACTGTCGACTTTCAATCTCAGTACTGATCGAATCTCCCGGATCAATTCATCCTGCTGACTGTCGTCCTGTAATAAACGTCGAAGGTCGTGGCCTGATTCAGAGAACAGGCACAGTTGCAGATGGCCCTGACTGCTAACCCTCAAACGGTTGCAGTCTTTACAGAAGTCTCTTGAATAGGGGGTGATCAGTCCAATGCGCCCCTGATAATCAGGATGACAATATTCGTAAGCCGGACCCGCATCCTTATTTCGGGCCATTCTGACCCAGCCCTGCTCCAGAAGCTGATCTCTTATTTGCTTTCCGGGGACATGGTATTGATTGAAAAAACAACCATTATCACCCGTCTGCATCAACTCAATGAAACGCATGGTAACAGGCTGGTGCTTAATCCAGTTCAGAAACGCGCCCAGTTGAATGTCGTTGACCCCTTTCATCAAAACTGCATTGACTTTGATAGAGGTAAGACCGTTCGCAAAGGCCTTATCAATACCTACCAGTATTTCCTGAAGACGGTCGTGCCCGGTTATTGCTGCAAACGCTCGGGGGTCGAGGCTGTCGATACTGACATTAATCTGATCAACACCGGCATCCAACCAGGACTCTACCCTCTGATCCATTTTGTAACCATTCGTGGTCATGGCAACATTCTGAATACCCGGAATGGACTTGATCGTACTGACAATGTCATTAAAGTCATTGCGCAGGGTGGGCTCACCACCGGTCAGACGAATTTTCTCAACACCGACCGCCACAAAAGCGGTCACCAGACGTTTAATTTCGGCAATACCCAGCGACTGCATGTGACTGTGCTCTTCACAGCCATCAGGCAGGCAATAGTTGCACTTGAAGTTGCACAGATCAGTCAGAGACAGTCTCAGATAGGGGAACGTTCGTCCCTGTCGGTCATGTAATGGTCGCATTTCACACCTTTCCAAACACGGGAGGCCCAGACATTTCTATATGAACCCTGGCAACCTTGCGTGTAACACACACAGGTTACGGCTTGGCAGCCATGCCTTCAGGACTATTACCTGATCAAGGGTTAGGCTGCGAAGCTCGGCGCTTTATTTAAATTAATTAGGCCCCCATCCTAACGCCAACTCAGTTAAATAGCCATGCCCGAAAGGACAATATTGAATGGCACAAATACCGTGAAACAGGCAAACCTTCCCGGTAAATTCAACCATGACACTGCGTAATCCCTATCAAAACCCGGAAAGAGTGATTGAGTAGCAACGGATACTTCAATAGACTTCTGCGCACTCAATGAATGATCGGGAATGCAAATACTGCCCCCCTACTGCAATCCTTCCCCTGAGCTGTTATCGGACTGACCGCATTCAACGGTTCGGGTAAAACAGCCCTGCTGGAAAAGCTGATCCCTCAGCAGGATCTCAACGACCCGGAGCAGATTGCTGAATTCATTTACGGCTTTTGTTTCAAAAAAGCCGTTGCAAAAACAGTAACGAGGAGATCTCTCAATGACTGACTGCTGTACTACCCCGGGGCTGATGCCCCTGCATGAAGGGCTGGAGAAGCTGATGACGGAAACACCGGTCGTCACAGAAACGGAAACGGTGGCTCTGGCTGACTGCCTGGACAGGGTTCTTTCTGACACGATCATTTCGCCGGTTAACGTTCCGTCCCACGATAATTCAGCCATGGACGGGTATGCACTCCGTTTCGGCGACCTGGCACAACATTCTGTAATGCCGCTGGCCGGAAAATCCCTGGCCGGACACCCTTATCAGGGTACTCTGCCCGCTGCTCACTGTATAAGAATCATGACTGGTGCCTCTCTTCCCGAAGGTGCCGATACCGTCATCATGCAGGAGCAGACCGAGAAAACTGAACAGGGTATTGCTTTTCGCAAGCCCCCTTCCCGCTCAGGTGATCACATTCGCCGTGCCGGTGAAGATATTCTTCATGGCTCTCAGGTTTTTGAAAAGGGTCACATCATCAAAGCTCAGGATGTAGGGCTGCTGGCTTCATTGGGACTCCCCACAGTTTCGGTCGTTCGCAAAATTAAAGTAGCGCTCTTTTCAACGGGTGATGAGCTGAAACTGCCCGGTGAAACACTGGGTCAGGGCAATATATACGACAGCAACAGATTTGCAGTATCTGCGATGCTCAAGCGCCTGGGAGCAGAAGTGATTGACCTTGGCAAACTCCGTGATGACCGCGAGGAGATCTGCAAAGCTTTACTGGAGGCTGATCAGCAGGCTGATGCGGTTATTACCTCCGGAGGGGTATCCGTGGGTGAAGCCGACTTTGTCAAAGATATTCTCAATGAAATAGGCCATACTTCCTTTTGGAGACTGGCCATCAAACCCGGCAAACCGTTTGCCTTTGGTAAACTTCCCAACAGTATCTTCTTTGGGCTACCGGGCAATCCGGTTTCCGCTACGGTGACTTTCCAGCAGCTGGCAGCACCCGCGTTGCATCATATGATGGGAGCAAAACCCGCTCCTGCTGCTGAACTGCCAGCAACCTGTCTCACCCCCCTCAAGAAACATCCCGGTCGCCTGGAATTCCAGAGGGGCATACTCTCAACCAACGAGAAAGGAGAAGCCGAGGTAGTCACAACAGGCAGTCAGGGGTCGGGCATTCTCAGATCCATGAGCATGGCTAATTGTTACATCGTTTTGCCTGCTTCCCAGGGAAGTGTTGAGGCAGGAGAAACAGTTAAAGTACAGATGTTTGACAAGCCTCTCGGGTAATTGCTCCCTGCCCTGAGGGCTGTCCCTAAACTCAGGTTTCCGCGCTTTAAGGCTCTGTAGGTTCTGGCGTGGAACGAGTTGAGCTTTCAGATACATCAGAAAACGATGACTGTCGTTTTTAGACGGTCTTTGTCCTGACTGCCTGTCATTGATCGACAGGTGTCTGCTTTAAATATTTCAAAAAAAAGTCATAACTGTAATATTTTTGAAATAAAACACCTATATTTTCGCCACCACCTTTATCCAAACAGCACCAAGGTGCAGAAAATGTCTGAAGCAACAAGTCAAGCCAGCACCAAAGCTGACTACAAATACACCAGCAGGCACTATGGACGCATCTGGATGAGAGTTATCCTCTGGATCTACGCTCTCCTGGTTGCCGTCAGCGTAGTGGGCTCTGGTTTTAAAATGGCTGTGGGCGGCGCAGAAGCTGCTGCCGAGCTGTTCAGCTTTGCCAACAATGCTATGCTGGCTCTGATTGCCGGTACCCTTGCCACCGCCCTGGTTCAATCTTCCAGTACGGTGACCTCTGTTATCGTTGGCCTCGTAGCTGGGGGCCTGCCCGTTGAAATGGCGATCCCCATGATTATGGGCGCCAATATCGGCACCACCATTACCAATACTCTGGTCAGCCTGGGTCACATGGGTTGCGACAAGTCCTTCAAACGGGCCTTTGCTGCTTCGACGGTTCACGACTTCTTTAACTATCTGGCGGTTCTGATTCTGCTACCTCTGGAATTGATGACCGGTTTCCTGAAAGATATTTCACAACACGTAGCCGCATTACTGGTAGGTGGCTCTGCTATTGACATGGGCGGCCTGAATTTTATCAAGCCTCTGACCAAGCCGGCCGTGAATATAGTGAAAGAGTTTGCAGGCCTTTTGCCGGACAGCACACTGGGTGGCCTGACTATGATCGCCTTCGGTATCTTTCTGATCTTCAGCTCAGTAGTGAGACTGGGCAAGCTCTTGAAAAAAGTTATGGTCGGTCGTGCCAAGGACGTTCTGCACAAGTCTATTGGTCGTGGTCCGGTTTCCGGTATTGCCTCCGGTACTGTTATGACCGTCATGGTTCAGTCATCTTCTACCACCACCAGCCTGATGGTTCCCCTGGTGGGCAGTGGCGTGTTCACCGTTCGTCAGATGTACCCTGTTACACTGGGTGCTAACATCGGTACTACCATCACAGCCCTACTTTCGGCAACGGCCATTGTCGGTGCAGAAGCCGGGCACGCCATGACCATTGCCCTGGTACATTTGTTCTTTAACGTGTTTGCTGTAGCCCTCATTTATGGCATCAAGTGGCTGCGTGAGATTCCTCTTTACGCTGCGGAAAAGTTGTCAGACCTGGCTGTAAAAAATCGCTCTTATGCATTCCTTTATCTGTTGCTGGCCTTTTTTGTCATACCGGGCCTGGGGATTTTCATAGCCCGGTAAAGCTTGCTTGATATCCTGAAGAAGCCCTGAGCATGTCAGGGCTTCTCTCTAATAACTGCTTATTTAATTCCTGTTTAATCTGCTATGCTCCGTGGGTTGCAAATCATGGAACAGGAATCCACCATCAGGCACCTGGCCATCCCCCTGACCCTGTCAGTGGTCTTTCACACCTTGCTTTTGGGCTTTATCGGAAGTATCCGGATGCCTGCTCCCAAAACACCGGGTATTCAAATACAACTGGTGTCTCATCACCGCTCTGTCACACCTGCCATTGAAGAAAGCCTGACCGGCACAAACGCGATAAACGACTCGGAACTAACAAAGCATGATTCTCAGAAAGAAAACACTGAGCACACTCAAATCACTGAACAAACAGAGCAGGCTGAAAAAGCAGAAAACAAGAAAGTCATAACAACCAGAGCAGAAAAGAAAGAGATTCAGCAAGAACCGACCAAACACGAAGAAAAAAAACACAGTGATGCAAGGCCTGCCGAACCTCCAGCTTCCACAGTCAGTCAGCAGACAACAGGAGAGCCTGTTGAGGAACTCATCAACTCAGAAGCCGGGCACACAAAACCAGATGAGTTTCAGAAATGGGTGGCTAAACTTCAGTACCGGATCAATCGCTACAAAGTTTATCCCTATCAGGCCAAAAGAAGGCGACTGGAAGGAGAAGTAAAAATGAAAATTGAAATCAACTCTGACGGAACATTGGGAAAGACCAGTGTGCTGGACGGTAAAAAGGCGTTTGAAGCCAGCAGTCTGAAAGCCATAGAACGCTCCCTACCCTTACCGCCCCCTGACAAAAAGCCTGTTACCTTGATTCTCTCCATTCATTATCAACTGCTGTGACATCGACCCCAACGTAAAGTTACAGAAGCCGGTTTCCGGAGTGTATACTTTCCAGAGCTTGGTGTTCTCATTCCTACACTTCAAAAACGCTGAAAAATCCACCAACAGAGCAACAGGTTCTGTTAGCCAGACTTCTTAAAACAGACCACATCAAACCTGGCTCTCAGATTTTAAAATACTTCTTTCCTGCCTCCGGCACTTTAGGAGCGACTTCAGTCAAAAATACACCTGCAATGAAAAATTGTGGCTATCTTTATGGGGTTGTTTCACTTCAGGTGTTGTAATCAATGATGAAAAGAAGAAGTGCCCTGCTTGGCTCAGCGCTTTGCTTCATTCTTTCGGCTACCGGCTGGTCAGAAGAACCCACAGGTAAAGAGGCCCCTCATAAAGGCGTCCGTTACTTGGGCAACCACATAATGCCCTCAGACACCCAGAGAAAGGTCACTCATATTACCGGTGCGCATTTCGTTTCCACCAGAAATGATTCAGCAGGGAGACTGTTCCTGCTTTCTGGAGATGCCGGGGCAGGTTTCACTGGTACTAACGGATGGAGCGTCTTCTCTAAACCCCACTATTACGAGGTCAATTTAAGCAGGCTCAAGCCGGATCGCCAGAACCCTCGTGACTCCATATTCTCACCCAATGATGTTACTGAGTATCAAATCACTGAGGGCAAGTATGCCAGAACCCACCCCCTCTGGCTGAAGGATGGCCATATTTCCCCCAGTAGCATCACAGCGACTCAGGACGGCAAACTGCTGATTGCCTCCAGTCAGAGTGAAAGAAGGGGCATTACCGGCGTTATTGATTACAGGGCTATCGATATCCCCGCTTATGCAGGCTACGGTTACCGACACGCCAATCGTGACGAAACCAGCATTGAGACCAGGAACAATGGTTTCCTGAAGGCCTGGTATGATGCCCATGAATTTTTTTCCGTGCCGATCCTTGACCTGATTCCCGCTGCTTTCCTGCATACCTTCAGGGAAATCCCTTTGCAACTCTCAAAAGGTGTTCACTTTTGTGATGTGGGTCTGTCATCAAAATTTCTGCTTACGAATGCGTATCCCAGAGCAGGTCAGGTGGATAGCGCATTAAGACTGCCCAAACATTTTGAAAACAACAACTGGATTCCTTTACATAAAGGTTTCAGTGGTATTCAGCAGGGACTTGGTGTGAAAAGTCTCGACCATATTCCCGATAGCAACGTTTACGTTGCTGCGGCCGCTGGTCCTCTGGTTCAGGATGCCACCAAGTGGGCTATCAAGGGACATGTCCCACCTGTCAGGGTGGTGACCTTCACTACCGAACGACTGTACAGTGGTGACGAGCTGATGCACGGACAATACTCAAACAGTGATGAGCTTCCCGCCAGGGGTGTAGTTTCAACTCTGTCAGAGAAGCTCTACAACTTCTCTCTTCTGGTTGTCACCCCCACTGTCAGAAAACAGCTAAAGAGTGATCCTGTTCGAACCGTCAGCGATATTGCGGTTCTCAATGATAAAAAGGCTCTGTTCCTTGAGAAAACAGAAATGCCTTATCAGGGTGCTCAGCCCAGCTTTATCACCAAGGTTTATCTGGTCGATCTGAGCAGCGGCAAGAATTTCAAAGGCAATGAAACCTTTGTTGACGAAGCATTGAACAAAGTATTTATGAAAACACCCAAAGACTTTATGTCCAAGACACTGCTCTTTGCCAGCAACCACCCTGATTCTCTGAGACAGATGCCTGACAAACCAGACTTCGATATTCATGAGGCCAATTTTGAAGCCATTGCACTGGGTCCTGATACTGCACAGGGGGACAAAACCTTCATGCTGGTGAGCTACAACAACGGCGAAGTCGAAACCCAAACTCGTCTTCTGCACTTTACCCTGCCGGTCATTGAATAGAGGCTGACACCTGACCTCTATAGAGTGTCGACAACGCCATTATCTCTGGTAATGGCTTTGTCGTTACCGGACTTCCTTTCCCGGGAACGACGCGCCCGCTTCAACACTTTACTAAATATCCTGTTTATGCTCTTGTCTTAGTGCTGATATAGTAGAAATCAGAGAACATACTCAAGAACAATAAAACGGATAGACAAGGCATGGTCGATAAACCTCTGACAGGACTGGCTGCTCGACTGGTTGTCGACCAGCTAATTGATGAAAAGACACTCCGCTCAGCACTTTCACAGGCAACTAAAACAAAGCAGCCCCTGTCCAGTTACCTGATCCGGGAAAAACTGCTCAGCGCCAAAGACATATCCGTGGCTACCGCGGAAGAATTTGGCATGCCAGTCATGGACCTTAACGCCTTTGACCCTGAAAACGTCCCAAAAAACCTGATTCAGGAAAAGCTGATCCGCAAGCACAAACTTATCCCTCTGATAAAACGGGGTACCAGGTTGTTTGTCGGGGTTATTGATCCCAGTGACCATACAGCCATTGACGAAATCCGGTTCAGCAGCGGCCTCATGGTGGATTCGGTAATGGTTGAAGAAGATAAACTGGACAAGTTTATTGATCAACTGCTGGATAGTGGTTTTGATGCCCTGTCGAATTTAGATGACGATGAGTTTGGTAACCTTGAAGAGCTGGAAGTCGGTGCCGTCGAAGATACCGATGAGGAAGTAGCAGGAGGAGAAGATGACGATGCTCCTGTCGTAAAATTCGTAAATAAAATGCTGCTAACCGCCATCAAAACAGGTGCGTCGGACCTTCACTTTGAACCTTATGAAAAAACCTATCGGGTGCGCTTTCGAACCGACGGTGTTCTCCATGAAACCGCCAAACCCCCTTCAGGCCTGGCGCCCAGAATTGCATCCCGTCTGAAAATAATGTCCGCTATGGATATTTCAGAACGACGTAAACCTCAGGATGGCCGTATTAAAATGCGTCTGTCCAAAAGCAAATCCATCGACTTCCGGGTTAACACCCTGCCCACCCTTTGGGGTGAAAAAATTGTACTGCGGATTCTTGATCCTTCCAGTGCCCAAATGGGTATTGATGCCCTGGGTTATGAAGAAACCCAGAAAGAAATGTACATGGAAGCCCTACACCAACCCCAGGGTATGATTCTGGTCACTGGCCCCACCGGTTCGGGTAAGACCGTCTCTCTCTACACAGGTCTTAATATACTCAACACCCCGGAAAGAAACATTTCCACGGCCGAGGACCCTGTAGAAATCAATCTGGAGGGCATCAACCAGGTGAACGTTAACCCAAAGCAGGGAATGGATTTCTCCCAGGCTCTGAGAGCCTTCCTTCGTCAGGATCCCGACATCATTATGGTGGGGGAAATTAGAGACCTTGAGACGGCCAACATTGCCATCAAAGCGGCCCAGACCGGTCACATGGTCATGTCCACACTGCACACCAACAGCGCTCCGGAAACTCTGACACGCCTGCAAAATATGGGAGTTCCTTCCTTCAACATTGCTACCTCTGTCAGCCTGATCATTGCCCAGCGTCTGGCTCGACGTTTATGCAGTCACTGTAAGGAACAAAAAGAGATCCCAAAAGAAACGTTGCTGGAAGAAGGCTTTACAGAAGCGCAGATCGAGGGTGCCAAAATTTTTGGGCCCAAGGGATGTGATCAATGCAGCAAGGGTTACAAAGGCCGTGTAGGCATCTATGAAGTCGTAAAAATCACACCGGCTCTACAGCAGATCATTATGGAAGAGGGTAACTCCCTTCAAATTGCCGAAATTGCCCAGAAAGAAGGGTTTAACAACCTTCGCCAATCTGGATTGTTAAAGGTTCTGGAGGGTATAACCAGTCTTGAAGAAGCTAACCGGGTAACCCTTGAGTAATAACGGCACCCAAACAATGAACATCGAACTCACAAAACCAAATGAAAAGCATTCATATTCATAACTTTGCAAAAAACAAAAAAGTTGTAACGAATGAAAAGTTTTCGAACAGACATTCAAAAAAACACGCTAAAAGTTTAAACAAAAAAACAAACTAACGACCATTTCCTAATAATTTGCAGGACAGAATGGCTTTTACTGACTAAATTGAATCAGGCGAGGGAAGGTATCGAAAATCAATACATTGTCTTCGTATTATAAGTCGGCTTAACAGTCGCTGTTGATGCGATTCCAACTGGTGTGCTGTTAGCTTTAATCAGGAAAATATGATGAGCTTAACAAACAAATTGGCGGCTGAGTTTTTCGGTACGCTTTGGTTGGTATTAGGCGGTTGTGGCAGTGCAGTACTGGCTGCTGGCTTTCCTGAACTGGGTATCGGTTTTGCTGGTGTCTCTTTGGCATTTGGCTTAACCGTTCTGACCATGGCGTACGCTATTGGCCACGTTTCCGGGAGCCATTTAAACCCTGCCGTATCCTTTGGTTTATGGTCCGGTGGCAGATTCCCGTTGAATGAACTGGTTCCCTACATTATCGCACAAGTGGCTGG
>NZ_JAHHPQ010000761.1:0-1133 GCF_024606245.1 Endozoicomonas sp. SESOKO2 | reverse complement strand
GGTATTTCGAGATGGATATCAACATTCCCGAAGGAAGAAGCGGTACCGGTATTCTTTATGTGCGTTGGCAGCGAGCTGATCCTGCGGGTGAAGGATTCTATAACTGTTCAGACATTACTTTCAGCGGTGGTGGAGTTACACCGCCTCCAACACCTTCGCCAGATCCAGATCCTATGCCTAAGTTGGTGAATGTTGGAACTTTTGTGAGCAACGGGCACGATATTGCTGAAGTAGGTGATACGGTCCGCTTCCGACTCTTTGACGGTACAGGTAAAGAAGTGACTGATGAGCAGATTGCAATTACCAGCAGCAATGCCGACTTTAACCTTTGGACCACAGAGTTGGCACTGAAGGTGAATGATCGCAATCGGGGTAAAGCCTTCATTGGTATCTGGCATCAGGACATGGATCATTTGATGTATGATGAAGGCAACTTGTTCAGCAATCGTATCTGGGCTCCGGACACCAAACACTCAGCATCCACTTCAGTCATAAAAGCGGATAACGCACCCACACCCCTTCCGACACCGGATTACGAATATAAGTATCCGGAAGGTAAAGGTACCTATCAGCCTGATACAGTTGTTCTTGGCACAGATGGCGGGGTCTATCAGTGCAAGCCTTTTCCGTACTCTGGTTGGTGTAATCAGTCTTCTTTGTATTACGCTCCGGGAACTGGTTTGCACTGGTCCGAGGCCTGGATGAAAAAGTAAGTCCGTTGATTCAGGTCAGGCTTTTGACTGACCTGTAGACGGTTTTGAGCGAATTAATAACTTTTCCAGCCATCTTATCTCCTGATGCTCTTTTAAGAATAAGTTTTATCGGCAAGAAGATAAGGAAACAGTTTAGCCTCCTTGAGTTGCTGAATACCTTGGTGCAGACTGCATTTCGGCAGCATAACGGCAGCGTTCCCACTCGGGAGCAAATGCTGTCTTTGCTGGCAGTGGCAGACAGCTATCTTGAAAAACACCGCCCCTAAGATAAGGCTGCAAAATGCGGCCTTATCTGTTGATGTCGCTTATTGCAAATCAAAGCGGTCATTTGTCATTACTTTGGTCCAGGCTTCAATGAAGTCTTTCACAAAGCGCTCTTTGGCATTGTCAAAGGCATAAACTTCAGCCACAGCCCTGAGC
>NZ_JAHHPQ010000760.1:0-1774 GCF_024606245.1 Endozoicomonas sp. SESOKO2 | reverse complement strand
AGCCCATAGTCGTTTGATTCTTAACATTCGAAGCAGTTGCTTTTTTTGTTGCAGGTATTTTTCAACAGGGCTGAGAGCGAGGGTAACGCCAGACTGGGGCTCTGGGTCACGATTCCAGTGGTTTCCGTCGGGTGGCTTATCGCTATCATCTCCTCCGGCACCGGCACCGGCACCGGCACCGGCAGCGCCTGTGGCGATCAACGCATTGGAAGAGTGCTTTGCGGTTTCGGGGGATATAGCCAATAGGTCAATGAAACGTGTCTGCTTTATTGGCCAAAGGGGCAGGGGGGTTAATTGTAGAGATGCAAGAGGACTGTTATTCGGCTGCAGCTGAAGCAAACTGAGGGCGAACTTTATAAACCCAACCGGAACAGGGTTCGGCGGTGCAGGTTCAGCTAACTTATTGGCATATAAGAAACGGGTGGGTAGCGGGCTTGAGCCGACAAATCCCACCGCAGGCAGTGACTCTCCAAACATTACGGTCACTAACAGAAGCAGTGATCGGACCATCGGGCAGATAGTTTTATTTTTTTGTGAGCGTATCGTAGACTCAGGCTTAAAAAAATCCACATCCACGAACCCATTTGCTATTAGAAATAATTCGTTATCTTTACGTCGTCCGACTCAGGCACATTGATTGACGTTTGCCGTATGCACGGGAATGTATAGCACCACACTGGCTTGCGCGCCATAAACAGAGTTGGCGATTAGAAAATACTCGCACACCCATCAAGTAACTCTAATTCCAGGCAACTCCCATAGACATCAGGATTAACCTCTGATAACGAAGGGTCTCGCCTTTTTAGTCGCTTTATTTCGCAGCATGCCTGCTGCCTCCATCCTTCCAGTATGTGGTTATCGATATGGATTTTGGCTTTTCTGAGGACGGTCACTATATGTTTAAGCTCCATTTCATCCCTGTACTCGTCCAGCAATGTCAGTACCTCGATGTCAAAAACTTCTGTCTGGTTGAGTTTTAACCATAAACTGGCAAACGCCTGTTTTTCTTTTTTGTCGTCTGGCGGGTAACCGCCCTGTGGCTCCGGTTCAGTGATTGGCTCAGAGGCTTCACCTCTGCTGGATTGAACATTATCCAGGTATTGGGACAGTGATTCTTTAATCTCATCGGGGCATTCTGTCCCTGATGCTTCGATTCTTTTTCTCAGTTTGCCAAGCAAGGATTCAGGCAGTCTCTCTTTGAACTGGTCAATGGATTTCCAGGCGAGGTCGTTGATGGCCATTTCCCTGTTGATCAGGTTAGTCAGAACATAAACAGGTAAAGGTTTGAAGGGGGCTATTTCAACGGCACCTTCTGCCCCGGGCTCTCTGTTTGTGGATAATCTGGTTTCGCACCTTTGAATGTATACCGGGTAATCCAATCTTAAACGCTTTTGCCAATGATCTGCTGTCAAATAATAGTGTTCAGGCACACCAGTGATTTTCAAAAAAATCCGGAACTGCTCCTCTGGCCAGTTGCTGATTTCCATTTTTTCATCCTGTATTTTCAGCTGCGGCATTGGAAAACGGTAGATCTGAGCACTGTCATCCAGCGTCTCAACCTCAAGCCACTGCCCTTTGACCGTAAAGGATATCTCATTGAGGTTCTGCATCAGCACAACGATGTAATTCAGGGCCAGCTGTTCTCCTGACGGGATAAGTCCAGAGACGGGTATCTCAACGGTGTTGTTGGCGGTTGTACGCATCCCGGACAGAAAGTGATCGGGGATATCGTTATCCCAGGGTAGAAGGCAGGGTTTTTGGTTTTAGGCATCCC
>NZ_JAHHPQ010000759.1:0-7664 GCF_024606245.1 Endozoicomonas sp. SESOKO2 | reverse complement strand
GCCTTCAATCTTGGCGAGCTTTGTAGCTGAAACCCACAAGATAAATTCACCTTCTGATGATTTATCTTGTGTCTAGCGTAATTGATTTTTCGATTGTTGCAATTTTATTTGACTGTTGTTTTTCAGTGTATTGTATCCTGCTTCAAGATCAAAAAAGCGAGCTAAACATAGCTCACTTTTATTTCTTAAAATACTTTCATTGAACTTCCCCTGCCGTACAGCGGAACCTCTATTCTTTGGTCAGATTCCAGTAGATCTTTGAAGTTCCACTCACGCTGACTCCAGTCGTCACCCATGTACTTAAACACAACATCACCAGAATCCAGGTTGTAAGTGATCGTGTATTCGGTTGCGTAGGTATTCATCCCATCCTGAGGTCGGTAAGCAGCCTGTTGTGGTACTTTGAATGCTGTACCTTCTACAGACATCATTGCATGTTTAGGAGAAGTGGCGTTTTGTAACTGCGAAACAAAGTACTTAGCAAACACATAGCGTTGTTCAGAATCAGTGTTGCCTGCCTCTAGTTGGAATTGGCTACCATAACCACCAAACTCTTTAAGCTGTTGTGATTTCTCAGCCCAGGCTTCATTCAGGTCCTTTTGGCTTGTGTTGGTCACAACTTGTGCGTCATCACCGCGGTATATGTTTACGCCATTTTCATCGTATTGAATAACAGCGCGGTCGCCGGATACGTCAGAGACAATGTAGTGCCAACGCGGTGGTTCCTGCATACCAGGAATAGTGGTTAAACCGACTTCAATATCTTTCACGTTGTCGATTACTTGCTCAACATTGTCAAAGTTTGCTAAAAAATAGCCTGCTAGCTCATTTTGACTTAGCGTATTGCCATCGCCTTTTTCTAATGCCATTCCGCGATAGTATTGAACGCTCGCTTGTAAGCCATGCTCATTAACGCCTTCACCGACTAATTTTCCGTAACCGCCAATCGCTAGAAAGCTATTTTTGACCGTGTATTCTTTATCGCCGGTCTCAGCGCCGTGAAAATTACGCTTTTCGCCTGCCGCTACTTTTAGAAGTAATGGTTTGGTTGACTCCATCCAATCCATTGTGCGTGTAACCACTGCTCCTTGTGGGCTATTCCAAAATACATTTGAACAAGCTTCAGTAATGGTGGAAACAGAAAGCGAAGAAATGACAAATGTTGTTAGTAAATTTCGATTGACTTTTTTATTCATAATTTTCTCCGATATAAAATATTCATTAACTTGTTTCGACAAATAAAATATGGTTTTTATTCTCTCTTTGCTATGAATAGAGTTATGAAGTTATTCGATGGCTGAATGTAAAAAACCATTGGGCAGGTATAAAAATAATATTTATAGCCGCAGGAATTCAGGATTAATATCTGATTCAATCGGTCATTTTATATTTTTGATGAAGCTTGCCGCTTCACCGGTATTATCTTCAGAATTTGTAGTGCTTTTAGCTACTTTTTTGGCCTTAGGGTGTATGAATCCTGTGCTGCTAGCCTGAACTGATAGATACAGGCTGCGCTGGCCAGTTCAAAAAAGTGTTGCCCATTTCTTGTCGTTTTTCTTGAGTCATTTGTAAGACTCCTTTGCGAAGCCAAACTGATATTTGGTGATCTTGAAAGGATGCTTTTTTTCATTTCCATTGGCTTAAGAAAATAGAGGTGATTTTGTAAAGTGTATTTATATGACTGTGTTTTTTTATGTTAAGAATTGGTGTTTATTAATCATTGTTGTGTTTTTTATTTTGCTGAGGTTTAGAGGTTGGAATGTATTTTTGTAACTGATTGGGCAGGTTTAAAATAAAAACTGAAGTAGATCCCAGTAAAAAAAGGCCAGCTAATGGGCTGGCCTTTCTTATGTCTTGCCTGATAGGCGATTAGAAGTAGTAACGAGCCTGCACAGACAGGGTGTTGTCACCTTCCTTCTTGCCATCAGTATTTTTGCTGTCGTCAATGGCGTATTCAACGGCGAACTGCATTGGGCCGGTTTCATAAATGGCACCAATCATGGTTTCTTTCAGAGTTGCCTCAAACTGGTCAGTGCTTGCTGAACTGTTGTCTTTCAGTTCGTTGTAACCTGCTTCCAGGGAGAAGCCTTGCAGAACATTGTTCATAGCCAGTCGACCGTAGAGTTCGATACCCTTGGACTTGGCGTCAAGGTCGCCACTCAGATTGGTTTTGTTTGTCAGCTCGCCGTACATGGCAGCCAGGTACAGTCTTTCGTTTTCAAATTTCAGGCCGGCGGTCGCAGACTTGGATTTCTCCTGATCTGCAAAAGTGCCTGTTTCTTCGTATTTAGTTTCAGAGTAGGCTGCGCCCAGGGACAGGCCCATGGCCAGGTCATAGCTGGCAGAGATGCCGAAACCGGAATCACGCTGGGCATTTGTTACTGTCTGATCCTGCATTTGATACTGAAGGCCGATGTTCAGACCGCCGAAGCTGTTGCGGTACTGGATAACATCATCGGCACGGGCAGAACCGTCGAAGTCACCGCCGTTTCGGCCATCATAGATACCCAGAGCGCTACCACCGCCGATGGCATACATGTCGGTCCAACCGGAAACGTCATACGTTACGCTCCAGTTTTTACCGGCAGCGAATGCACCCATTTCTTCATGGCTCAGGCCAACATAGCCCAGACGGTTGAAGAAGGTTTCTTCCTTATTGCCATCGGCGTCGTACTCATCTTTAGCGCGGAAGCCCCACTCTGCGACACCCTGGCCGGTCCATCCGCTGTCAAACTTGTGTGCGAACTTGAAGTTAATACGAGCACTGTCGTTGTTCAGGGTGTTATCGCCATCATGATTTTTGGCAACAACACCAACACGGCCACCAATGCTCAGGCTGCTTGTGCCGTCGTCGTAAACGTTCACTGCCATTGCTGGACCTGCCACTGCTGTGGCTACTGCTGCGGCCAGAATTTTCTTGTGCATGATCACTATGTCCCAACTAATTGTGTGTTTAATGTTGAAACGAGATTGTTATGTAGTTGTACTAACGGGTCACGTTGAAAGCATCAATGGTTATATCGAAATGCCGAATGTGTTAAGTGAGGGGTCGACGTGTAAATTACTTATCGGTCGGTTCAATGGGCTGAGTGAATTCTTTCACTGGTTAAGGGAGGCTGGAATGACTACTCTACTCGCTATGAATCGTCTACTCCGATTCATGTGTTGTGTGTATTTGCCGGCATCAACCCAGAGTCATTGATGCCGGCTTTTTTGTTTTTAGGGTTTAGTCCCTTTAAAATGTTTCCGGGTTCATCAGGTCGGTGAAAGGGTTTTGTCTTCTCCTCTTTTTGTCAGGAAGAGGCTAAAACAAAGTGCTTTCATGAAGCGTAAAAACAGTTTGTTTCAGTACATATAATAAGCAGTCTGGGCAGTCTTTTTTGCGCTGGGGGCATTTCTATGTCTAACAGAGAGATTGATTACTCATGGCCAGTAACCGGCTGAAAATGAGTTTGCTGCCCGCTTTGCAGGCTATTCTGGATACCGGCAGTGTAACCCGCGCAGCAGATCAGATGCATGTGACACAGTCCACAATGAGCAGGACTCTGTCACAGCTGCGAGAAGCGTTGAATGATCCCATCCTGGTCAGGGAGGGGAATCATATTTTCCTTTCTGAAAAAGCTCGTCAGGTTCAACCACTGGTTTCAAAACTGATGGCAGACTCTGAGACGCTTTTTGAGAATCAGAACTTTGACCCTGCAACCAGTGAGCACCATTTCCGGATAGGTTCAAGTTCGGTTGTTCTCGATCATTTTCTGATTCAGGCCCTGATTGAGCTTAAGCAGATTGCGCCGGGTATCAGTTGTTCTGTCTCGCTTCCGGATGAGGGTACGATTTACTCCATGGAGTCAGGTGAGTTGGATCTGGGGGTGATTGTCGCTTTTCCTGAGACGACTGAGAACCTCTGCAAAGAAGTCATTAATTCAGCGTCGTTTAATGTTCTGATGCGCAAGGGACACCCGATGAGCGGTCGGGAAACGCTCGATCTGACCGAGATGGATCAATTTCCCTTTGTGGTGACCCAGGCGGTCATCGCTGCCAGTCCTTATATCAATCAATTGCGTGAGCAGTATGCCTTTTTACGGAATCCTTGGCTTAAGCTACCAAGCACGGAGGCTGCTTTGAAGGCGATTCAATCCAACGACGCATTTACCATTGTGACCAATGTGGAGTATCTGGCGTTGGATTTGTTTGAGGATTATGTCCTCCTTCCTATCTTGTCAGACTCTCCGCCCCTGAGCTTTGAACTGGTGTGGCCGGAACATTGGCAGTTTAACCAGGCGCATCAGTGGATGAGAGGCTTTTTGTTAAGTAAGTTTCAGGAGTTTTTTAAAGCGAGCGAAAAACTTTGATCCGGAACACCAGTGCTTATTTGGCCTGATTGTTGCCGACGCTTCTGTTTCATGACCTTTTCATAATAATGGTATTCATTCATAGCGGTTATGCTTGCTGCGACTTCTTACGTTTACGTACCTCATCAAGGCTGACCACATTATCTGGCAAAGCCAATGGTGCGTCCTGTTCGATAACAGTAGCTGTTGCAGCGGGAAAAGGATTCGGAAAATCCCCGTGGGGCGTTTCCGGATACGCCCACACAGACAGACCTTTGGCAAACCTGAACAGCCAGTCATCCACCATCCGCGACATGGGTATAAACCTCTCCATTTGTCTGGCTCCAGGAAACAGCCTGGCCTTTTTGTGGACGCAGTTGATGCGGTGCATTCCCAATCCGATCTCTTCACTCTCGTCTAGCTGCTCCAGCCCATATTGTTCATAGGACTGACTCAGCCACTGCTCAGCATCCGCAACATGTCCGTTGACGCTGAGGTCGGTATTTCTGACAAACCGGATTTCCTTCTCCATATCCAGAAACTGGTCATACATGCTCTGAGCTTGCTCTTCTGTTGTAGCTCCACTCTCCATGGCCATATGAATAGATTCTCTGACCCAGCGATTGGTAAATCGCTCAGCAAACTCGTCTAAATCGCTAAACATCGGGTTAGAAAACAGAATGGCATAACGACTGCGGGCTTCTACTGCAATCACGTCCGTGTACCGTTTTCTATTTCGGTAGCCCTTAACCGCATGCACCTGCCAGGCAATGACATTATTGCCAGAAGCAATGGGCTGAGTGCCTATGCGCTTACCATCCGGACTGGGTAAACGATTCAGATCAACCTTCATGTGCTTACAAAAGGCATTGGTGGCAGAAATTAATACTTCAAGCATTCGCGGTATCTCTTGGCTGTTCTCTCGCGAGAGGGCTTACTGGCTGAATATTACAGATTTGAACTATCAGTCAAATCACTGCGGGATGCAAGCAAGGACAAAGTAGTGACATTACTTTACAGGCAGGCTTCGGGGAACAAGTTATTCACTCGAGCAATGAACCCTGAACTGCCTCATTGTACTGATCAGGCCTCTCACCATCAATCAACAGTTCCTCTTCCTGGTTACCCTGCCCATCCAGAACCCGGTAGAGTAGAGAATAAGCGACCCTCCACCGCCTTTCTGCTACTTGCAGGGTGACTGATTTAGTATTCAGGCGGATGACATGGCCAAAACGTTCCTCTCTATGCTTATCTTTAAAACCCAGCAGATCACCCACAGCAATAGCATGGCGACTCAGCCCCCGTTGAGTTTCATGATTGACGCGGGTGTCGGCACCTTCGAGATTGAGCATGTAGTAGGGTATTGCCCAGCGTTTGCCATCGGTAAAATCCAGCACCAGTGCCCGCTTTTGCCTGAGCTGCAGCACCTCACAGTTACGCAGCGAATTGCTGCTACGGTCAAAGTAGCTTAGCTTGTGCCCTATGGTCAGCGCCGCCTTGATGCGGCCAATTCGCTCTGATGATTCCAGTTCGCGGTCAATCATGGCATTCAGCCGGAACAGATCAAAAGTGCTTGCCCGGTTCAGGGCTTCCAGCAATTGGGCGTAGTCCATGGTTGGTTTGGCAGGAGGGTTACTGTTATTCATTCGTCGTGATTATTCCAGAAAAGAATATTCGACCATCGTCACGTTCTGAAGTATATTTGCACATATCAGACTCCACCATCCAACATCTCCCGCAAACTCTGCTGCATCGCCGCCTTAAACGCCGCACCCGTGGCCAGCAGTTTATAAAGCTCCAGCTCATTGCGCCGGTTATTCAGCATCACCTCATCAAAAATCTTGTTAAAGGCCAAATCCCGGTTGTGGCGATCAGCGTTCCCCTGGTACTTGGCGGCAAAGTCCGGATGGTTCCGAATACTGCTGGCCATGCTCATAAACTTCACCCGTTGCAGGCCGTAGGAGGACAAATCCACCGAGTTCAGCAACTCATCTTGTGCATAACCATGGTTCGGCGCAACGGTGGCAACACCTTCTGCTACCCTGTCTCTGTGCTCAAGGCAGGTGCCGGTAAGCTGCTGTTCGATGGCGGCCTCAAGTGCCTGCTCGTTGGTTTGGCTGACCATAATCATCTCTCCATTGACACTGGAACCTTAGGAGTTACACTTCAGCTATGATAATCAGCTTTCTGCACAAGGGGTTGGAACGGTTCTATCGTACCGGTAAAACCTCAGGAATACAGGTGCAACATGCCAAAAAACTGAGACGGATTCTCTTTTTGTTAAACCGGGCCATAACCCCATCCGACATGGATGTACCAGGGTTTCGGCTCCACCCTCTGAAAGGTGAGCGGCGGGGTGTCTGGTCAGTCACCGTCAATGGTAATTGGCGCGTCACTTTCCGACTCACTGAATCCGGTGTTGAAATCGTAAACTATGAGGATTACCACTGATGGACATGCACAACCCACCACACCCCGGCGAAATACTGGGAGAAGACATTCTCAAATCTCTTGGTGTCAGCATCACCAAAGCCGCAGAGCTGTTGAACGTCAGCCGCAAAACCCTGTCCAAGGTGGTCAATGGTCGAGGTGCCATCACCTCAGAGATGGCACTCCGGCTGGAAAAGGTGTTTCGCAACCCCTCTGCCGGGGTCTGGCTGGCGATGCAAAACGACTATGACCTCTGGCACCTGAAGCAGAGGGAGCTGGGCATTACTCCCTACCAGTCGGACGCCGCCTGATGCCCTCAGGCCACCTTGATTTTGCCGGTTACGGCGCTGTTGATCAGGGTGGCTTTGTACTCTTTTAGTCGTTCAATTTGTTGCTGGTGGAAGGTGATGGCTTTGTTGATCAGGGTGGTTTTGCGATCCAGAAAGGCGGCTATGGTAGATATATAATGGTCGCCATTAAGATAAGTATCGTCGTTATCGGTGCCTGATACCGATAAGAGCTTTTTTCAGAGCTGCATCTCGACGCGTATGACCTATCCTTGAAATGTCCCGGCAGAGGCTGTGGTGTTGTCATCCACTGCTTGATTGTCGGTCACAGGGTTGCCACCGTCATTCATATCGGTGAGGTGCTGGCTTTCAAAGGGTTTTACATTGTTGTTATTAATGGTCATGTAAATTCATTATCGGTATCGGGGGAGTCTATCTATGAGAAGAGTTAATTATTTTTTTCTAGTGCAACTATTTGTAATAACAGTATTGTTCATGCCGAAAATTGCCAGTAGTTACCAAAAAGAAGATTTTGATTTTTTACGTCGCAATAACACCAATGATATCCTTTTTAATTCAGGTGATGAGCTGGCCAAAAGCTACTCCTTTTTTTTTA
>NZ_JAHHPQ010000758.1:0-1288 GCF_024606245.1 Endozoicomonas sp. SESOKO2 | reverse complement strand
CCATTGACTGCATTCGGGGCTTCCGTCATTCCTAACCTTGACCTGACCCTGAGCCTCTGTGAACAGGCACTTGGGTTGCTCCCGAAAGCTGAAGAACGACTTATAAGACTGAGAAATATAGAGCCCGATGCTGATGAAGAGATCCTTTGCCAGCATTCCCGCTATTTTGACGCTGATATTGCTAATGCCCGACTGTGGTCATTGATGGACAAACACCAGATGACTGAAACACTCTTGGTGAACATGAAAAAAGAGCTGACCAGAAAGCTGCTGTCGAATCAATGGCCTGGCAATGCAGAAACACTGCATAAACGACTCCAGGTCGTCAATATTACCCTGATGAGGCTCTTACAGGAGAGAGGCCTGTATGAATGGGCTGAAAAATTACTGTTCGACATCAGTGACAAACAAGCCAGTGACGGTGAGGATTTCCTTTGCAAGGCCAGTGGAAATGATGAAATTGATATAGCACTGACACGACTCTGGCAGCTAATGGGAAAAAGTGAGCAGGCTGAAAAACTGCTGCTGAGCATGAGTAACAAGCATCAGACTGACAGTATTGAAAGGCTTTGCAGGATCACTGGAAAGCGTGGGGTTGACCTGAATCTGGCCCTACTCTGGCAGGTCATGGAAAAGCTGGAACTTTGTGGAAAACTGCTGCTGAACATGAGTCACAAGCACCCCGGTAACAGTGAAGAAATCCTTTGTCAGCCCTGTGGAGATTATGAAATTGATCTGGCCCTGGTCCGACACTGGGAGCAGATAGGCCAATATAAAATGGCCGAAAAGCTGCTGCTGAACATGGTGGGTAAAGAGCTCAATCAAAATCAGGAAATCCTGTGTCAACCCTGTGGAGATCATGTCCTGGATCTGGCCCTGGCCATACTCTGGCAGTTGATGGGCAACTATGAGTGGGCAGAAAGACTGCTGCTGAACATGTGTGACAAACACCCCGATGACAACGAAGAACGTCTTTGCAAGCCTACCGGGAAGAAAGATCTTGATGTGGTGCTGGCAAGAAATTGGGAGGTGCTGGGCAAATATACACTGACTGAAAGATTGCTGTTGAACATGGCCGGCAAGTCCCTCTTCGCCGGTGAGGAAGCGCTGTGCAAACGCTCTGGAAATCTTAGCATTGATCTGACTCTGGTGAAATTTTGGGAGAGAACGGGCGACTATAAACGGTCTGAAAAACTGCTGCTGGACATGAGTGGCAAGCAGCTCGATGACACAGAGGAAGACCTTTGCAAGGCCTGCGGGCATCTTCTTATTGACCTGGCCCTGGCGC
>NZ_JAHHPQ010000757.1:0-3662 GCF_024606245.1 Endozoicomonas sp. SESOKO2 | reverse complement strand
ACTCCGGGGGCCATCCTGGTAGCTGGCGGCGTGGCCTGTTTGTACCTTCATTGCATTCATGAATAGCAGCGTTAAAAAGAGAAATCTTAACAGTCTTCTGTGACAAACAAGCATAGAGTTGACATAGATCCCATTTGATAATTATTAATTTGTTAATCAGAGTTGACCTGTTAAACAACCGTTTTTATTTGTATTGATTGAATGAATTGTTCTGATTCCTATGGAGCCTGAGGAAAAATAGCAGTGGGTTCAGGATGTGGCAAGAATGGCTCTGTAGGTAATAGGCATAACAGTCAACGGGGTTTCTGTTGTAGTCAAAAATAGATGGAAAAGTTTACGATGGGACTTCTATTTCATTGGCTGTAAAGTTTTGGTACGGAATCCCGCAGCGCTGTTTCGTTGAAACCTCATTTTTCTGGTTAGAAAACTGCCGCTATTTATGGAAAAATACTGAGCGTAAACTGAACACAAGTCTTCAATTTACGCATTTGGGCTTCTTGTTACTCTTACTGAGTCAATTATGGACAACGTCTTAACGGCTTAGTATTTTTTTTTGTTTTAAAAGATGCTTCATATGGAAATCTGCATTATGTTTCTCTCCCAGAAGGCGGGCGGAATTGGCTGAGATCGAGTGAAAAAAGGCCAACCAGACAGAAAGATCTCTGTCGTACTGTTTGAATGCGGTGCTCATGGCCTCCCGATTATCATCGTACATAACCGTTAGATCGGCGGTTGCCAGAAGTGTAAAAAAGGCTGTTTTCATTTGTTCATTTTTTTCAATCTTCTCAGCCATTACTGTATCCCAGAACAGGTTGCGTTCGTTGTCACAGCTTTCATCGAGGGTCTCGTAAGCCCATAAATAATAGTGAATCAAGGCTGATTTTGTGCGATGTTTCTTCAACAGAGCATTACTTATAGCCCCATAGTTCGGATGAGATTCCAGTTGGGGCAGATTGTAAATGAATTCGTCAAAGCCGGTTTGAGTTTGTGGTGTTTCCTGCAGCGCTTCAAACGACGTTATGAAGTCACTCCGGCTTAGCTCATAGCTTGTAATATTCTCTGATAATTGATCAATATCAGAGGCTCTTACCTCGGATGATATATCAAGTACTTCGGGTTTACCTATTATAAAAGCTTTGACAAGGCTTAAATATTTCTTGATGTTTTCTGGTCTGCCACTACTTTTGATTTCACTGTCCAGGAAAATACCATATTGTTCTGGTCTTTCTTTAATGCTTAGCTTTCTTATTTCCTCAAGTGGTTTCAGAAGTATTCTCTCAATACTATCTGGGTTATTTATTTTGGGGAATAACTCTTTTTCAGCTTCAGAGCCATCATTGCTGAACACAAACTGGATGTGGTAGTTTGTATTGGCAAGTAAAAAATATTTTGTGAGTATTGTCGGCCAGCCAGCCTGTGGGATATGCAGAAGGTTAAACCGTTCATTAGTAAAGATTCTGATGGCTGCTTCAGCCGCAAAACGTACTCCACACATAGAGCTCGCTATCAACCCGGGTAAAATTTCCGTAATAATCTTACCCGCTTCAATAAATAACTTTTCCTCCGGTTTTTTGGTCGATACGTATTGAATAACAGGCTTATAGATTGAGTCTTTTTGTTGGGGGGCTGATGTTTCGTCCTGATAATACTGATAGTGATTTGCTAGCCGCATAAACACCAGTGATTCCAGATAACCGCCATAATGGAAGCCAGTTATACGTGCTTTCATGAAATGTTCATAAGCACTCTCCAGAAAACTTTTGCGATCGGTTAATACTATCCGCCGGGAGTCAGAACTTATTTCCGCCTCAAGAAGCGTCAATCCAGCCAGGCAATTAATCCAGCCTGTCATCTGTAATGATTCATCATCTAATTTATTTTCATATTGCTTTAACTGCTGCATTAATTTCTGGTAGCCAACTTTTCTGGCTTGCTGAATAGCAAGAATAAAGATACCTTCGTCTCCATCTTTGAATTTTTTCAAGCTGGCACTGTCAAAGAAAGCAGAGTCGATGTCCTTTGGTATTAAATGACTATCATCCGTCTCGACTGGCATATGCCATATATGCTTTTCAAACCAATTGCGTTTTTTTTGCCAATCTTCTGAATGGCTCTGGAGTGTTTTTGCCTTTTCCGGATTTTCACCGATTCGCCTGATCGTGTACTCGTGAATCAGAAAAAAGACGTTGTACCATTGTGACTCATCCTTGGTAGCCAGTTCAGGAAACAAGCTAATTAACTTTGTTAGAAATTGTAAGTCATGGCCAAAATGATGGACGGTCAAACTGGCTTGGTCATTGAGGGGAAGGGCTTTAAGATGAGGAAAAACGGGCTTTTCTTCTGGTGATACATCAAGCAGATGAAAAGCAAGTTTTATGATATCTGCCAAAGCCCGATTCTCAGGATCAATATCCTTAGTGAGTTGCTCCTTTTTTTCTTTGAGGAATATGGCATTCAATGAACTTGGTGCAATAAAGTCCTGTAGAGAAAAACGCATGATAATTGGAGATAGATCCAGACTATAAAATTTAAGTAAGTCCATTCGACCCGTTGCAAGGCTCAGTACCAATCTTAATTTTACTTCTGCTTGCGTTTCTGCTGTATTGCCCCCTTTGACTTTCACTTCCTCTTCCTTTATCGCTTCCAATGACTCTCTTGCTTCCACTTTTTCGAATTTTTCTGCAACTGTTTTTGCTTTCGCTAACGCGATCGATGCCGTGTTTAATTCATCTACCGCTTTCGCATGCTCTTGTGTTTGCACACGAATTTCTGCTATTACTTGCTTTGCCTTTTGCGCTTTCACTGACGCAGTTTCCACTGCCGCTAGCACTGCTGCTATCGCTTCTGCGTGTTCATGCTGTTCGTATGGCAGATATAGGGGATTTATAAAAGTCTCGTCTATTCGAGCTAAAATAAGATCAACTGCACCATCAGAGCCTTTCGCCGGAAGTTGCTCCAAAAACTCTCTGAGTAGACGTATGGAAGGTGTTACTCTGCCTGGAATTTTGCTTTGTGGATTTTTTAGGTAGGTGTCTGCTTCAAACGCTAGTTTCAGTTCGAAAGGCTTGGGAATCAGCAATAGCCACTTTAGTAACACTCCGGTCAGAACCGCTGAATGCGACTCCGACTCTAATAAAATCTCAATAGACTGTGACACTCCGGAGAATGCAGAGGCACAGGCTGATAATGTTACCAGAAGCTCTCCTTTCGTGGCATATTCAAAAAACAGCAAGAGCATTCTGGCATAAGGGAAGTAGAAGTTTTCAGAATGCAAAATGGTCTCTTTTATCTTTTTGGCATTGAACATGACTTGCGGGCTAAACGACAACTCAATAGTTTTGTCATCATCTGACATTTTGGCCCTCATCATGGCCAGTGCCTTGAGAAAGTAGTAATAGCCCAGTCCCAGCTCGTTTGTTGGGTTTTTATTTTTTACTACAGCTTTTTTGAATGCCGAGATCTGTTTTTCTACCTGTTGTAAAAATTTTTCCGGATTTGCCTGAATTAATCTGACTTCCTTAATAATGTTGTTATCCAGTTGAAATAAATGTTGGGCATGTATTATTTTATTGAATACCTCATTTGATACTCTGATGCCCGGCTTCAAGTCTTTTGGTTGTCTGGCTGCGTTTACGGTTCTTTTTGCTTTTTCAGGATTTGCA
>NZ_JAHHPQ010000756.1:0-2319 GCF_024606245.1 Endozoicomonas sp. SESOKO2 | reverse complement strand
GCCTGTGGGATGTGCAGAAGATTAAACCGTTCATCAGTAAAGATTCTGATGGCTGCTTCAGCCGCAAAACGTACTCCACATATAGAGCTCACTATCAGCTCAGGTAAAAGTTCAGTAACAATCTTACCCGCTTCAATAAAGATCTTTTCCGCCGGCTTTTTGGTCGACGTGTATTGAATAACAGGCTTGTTGGTTGGGGCTGTTTGTGTGGCTTCGGATGTCTGACTCTGATAATACTGGTAGCTGTCCAGGCGCATACCCACGAGTGATTCAAGATAACCTCCATAAGGGAAGCCGGCTTGACGCGATTTCCTGAAGTGATCATGTGCACTGGTCAGTGCCCTTTTGCGACCGGTTAATACTACCTGTTTGTGGTCAGAACTTATCTCTGCCTCCAGAAGCGTTAACCCAGCCAGGCAATGAAGCCAGCCTGACATTTGTAATGATTGAGAATCCGTTTTATCATCATACTTGTCTAACTGTTGTTTTAATATCTGATAGCCAACTTCTCTGGATTGTTTAATAGCAGCAATAAAAGCACTTTCGTTTCCGGCAGAGAACTTTTCCAAGTTGTTACTGTGAAAAACAGCGTAGTTGCTATACCATGATACAGCATTATATTTAACCGTGGGTGGCCCATGCCATATATGTCTTATAAACAATTTGCGTAATGATATCCAACCTCCTGAATCACCCTGGAGCTTGATGGCCTTTTCCGGGTTGCCACCAATTTGCCTGATAATCGACTCGTGAACCAATAAAAGGGTGTTGTACCAATACGATATGTTGTCCTTACTGACCAGTTCAGGAGACATTTCAATTAATTTTGTTAGAAATTGTAAGTCATGACCAAAATGAAGGGCGGTAGTGCGGGCTTGGTCAGTGGGTTTAAGGCTTTTAAGATGATATAAAAGCGGCTCTGCTTCTGGTGATGCACCAACCAGATGAAAAGCAAGTTCTATAAGATCCGCATTTGACCGTTTCTCAGGATCAATATTTTCAGCGAATGTCTCTTGCAACTCTATCAGGAGTGCGGTAAGCAATGAGTTTGGTGCATCTTCAACAAACTCCAGCACAGAAAAGCGAATGAGAATTGACGATAAATCGAGGGTATAAAAGTCCAGTAAGTCCGGTCGACCAGTGGCAAAGTAAAGTATCAATCTTAATATTGCTTGCTCTTCCGCTTGCCTTGCTGTTTCTTCTACTGCCTCTGTTGTAGCTAATCCTGCTGCTTTCGCCGTCATTGTTGCTGCTGCTGTCGCTTCCATGGCCGCTGCTGCTGCCGCTGTCGCTAACGCTGTCGCTTCCACTGCCGCTATTGCTGTCGCTTGTGTGTCTGCATTCGCTTTTGCCGCCGCTTTCGCGTCTGCGTTCGCTTTTGCTGCAGCTTTTGCCGCCACTTTCGCGTCTGCGTTCGCTTTTGCTGCAGCTTTTGCCGCCGCTTTCGCGTCTGCGTTCGCTTTTGCTGCAACCTCTGCTGCCGCTCTGGCTCCCGTTGCGACTTGTTCCTGTTGTTCGTCTGGCAGATGCTGGCTATCTGTAAATTGCTGGCTCATACGATTCAAGATAAGATCAACTGCGCCATCAGAGCCTTTTATCGGAAGTTGCTCCAAAAACTCTCTGAGTAAACGTATAGAAGGCGTTATCCTACCCGGAATATTGCTTTTCGGATTTTCCATGTAAGTGTCTCTATCAAAAGCCAGTTTCAGTTCGAAAGGCTTTGGAATCACTACCAGCCACTTGAGTAACATCCCGCCCAGAACCGATGGATTTGACTCATATGCCAATAAAATCTCAATAGATTGTGACACTCCCGACAATGCTGAGAAATAAGCATTTATTATTTTTTCCTGAGCCTCTCCTTGCATAACATGTTCATAAAACAACCTGAGCATCCTGACATAAGGGAAGCAATGTAGTACAGAAATTGAAATAGCTTCTTCTATCTCTTTGGCTCTGCGCCTGACTTCCGGACTAAAGGACAACTCAATGGTTTTGTCATCATCTGACATTTTGGCCCTCATCATGGCCAGTGCCTTGAGAAAAGAGTAATAGCCCAGTCCAAGCTCGTTTGTTGGATTTTTATTTTTTACAACAGCCTTTTTGAATGCTGAGATTTTTTTTTCTGTCTGTTG
Source organism: Endozoicomonas sp. SESOKO2 (assembly GCF_024606245.1). Classification (NCBI taxonomy): domain Bacteria; kingdom Pseudomonadati; phylum Pseudomonadota; class Gammaproteobacteria; order Oceanospirillales; family Endozoicomonadaceae; genus Endozoicomonas; species Endozoicomonas sp. SESOKO2. The sequence goes on along the minus strand of NZ_JAHHPQ010000756.1, from coordinate 184 downwards.
TAAAAACCTTTCCGGATTTGCCTCAATCAATCTGACTTCTTTAATAATATTGTTATCCAGTTGAAATAAATACTGGTCATGTATTTTTGCATTAAATAGCTCATTTGATACTCTGATGCCTGGCTTCAGGTCTTTTGGTTGTCTGGCTGCGTTTACGGTTCTTTTTGCTTTTTCAGGATTTGCA
>NZ_JAHHPQ010000755.1:0-1461 GCF_024606245.1 Endozoicomonas sp. SESOKO2 | reverse complement strand
TCCTCACTGGTCGTTACCAGATGGCGGCTATCGGCGCTGAAGCTGGCGGAGGTAAGCTCTTTTTGGTGTTCAATGATGTCTTTCACTACCCACCCAGCGGTTTGCAGGCCATGGATTTTTGCTTTGCTATCACTGATAGTCACCACATAACGGCCATCGGCGCTGAAGTCGGCTGAGTGAACCTGATCATCATGAACAATGGTGGTCATTTCTCCCCATGATCCATTGTCCTGCAGGCCATAGATGATTGCTCTGTGATCTTCGCTGGTGGTTACCAGGCGGCGGCCACAGGTGCTGAGGGTGTGCGAGTGGATTACCCCGTCATGGGAAATGGTGGCATTGACTTTCCATGATCCATCATCCTCCTGACTGTAGACAGTTGCATTTCTATCTTCACTCACGATCACTAAATGACGCCTGTCGGCGCTAAAGCTGGCCGAAGAGACTATAGCATTGTGGTCAATGGTGTATTTTGCTTCCCATGATCCATGGGTCCCCTCGCCGTAGATTTTCACCTTGCCATCCCAACCGGCGGTCACTACGTAGCAGCTATCGCTACTGAAGGTGGCTGAGGAGACCCAATCATTATGAAGAATGGTGGCTTTTACTTCCCACGATCCATCGTCCTCCTGAACACAGATTTTCGCCATGCGATCTTTACTGCCGGTCACTATTTTACGACCATCAGCACTGAAGGTGGCTGATTTGACCCACTCAGTATGGGAAATGTTGGCTTTTCCTGCCCATGATCCATCGGGCTTCTGGCCAGTGATTTGCGCTGTATTGTCATAGCCGGCGGTCACCACATGTCGACTATCAGCGCTGAAACTGGCTGTGTGGATATTATGTAGATGGGTAATTCCGGTTTTTTCCACCAGCTTGAATTTTTCACATTGAGCCATTAGTTTGCTGTTGGTAAAAACTAACTGAACAGGAAAATAAACATTCCCTTGTTGTTTTATGAGTGACTCGATAGTGCTGATATCCGCAAACGACCTCAACCAGTCACGGAGTTGTTGACTATCTTTTGTCGTAACAATGGTTCTTAGTTGATATTGGTGTGGTGAAGGAAGCCGACGATACCATGCTCTTTCCAGAGCTTTATCGTTTTTTACAAGCTTGTGAAGCTGTTTGCATACCCTTGTTAAAGCGGTCACCCCTCGAAATTCCAAATAGCGAATAATTTTGGCATGTATCTCTTCGGGCAAATGGAAGAATGTTGCTTCAATTTTGTCCTTTACAGTAACCTCCCTGCCCAAACTGACACCCTTTGGTGCTTCCTCCAATCGAGCTCGCTTGGGTGCTGTTGGCGAGAGTGAAACATCAATACCGGGATGGTTGTCCTTAGGGTCCATGGTTGTTCCTTCAAAGTCAGTTTTATCTTCTTGGTAAGGGCATTTAAAATGGATTGAAAGCTTAGAACCGGTTTTAGAATGAAAGTTCAAAACATTGAGGTCATTG
>NZ_JAHHPQ010000754.1:0-2333 GCF_024606245.1 Endozoicomonas sp. SESOKO2 | reverse complement strand
GGGAGTGAAACGTCAATCCTGGAATGTTTATCCGTAGAGTGCATGACTGTTCCTTGAAAGTGGGTATTGATCCTCGGTTAGAAAGGACATTTAAAATTCATTAAAACGCTTAGACCTGGTTTGAGAGTGAAAGTTCAGAAAATTGAGGTCAGTGAAACTTGGAAAGAGCAACACCCTGATCCGGGAAAAGGATAGAAAGAAATTTTTTATCGGGTTTTATGTTCATTAGACCATCAATCTTCCCTCCATTAGTTTAAAGACTCTCACCTTGTTATCATCACTGATGGTCAACACATATCGGACATCGGCGCTGATGGTGGCCGATCTGACCACCCTCTTGTGGGAAATGATCGCTTTTTTTACCCATGATCCATCGGCTCCAAGACCATAAATTTTCACTATTTTGTCACCCAGGGCATTCGTCACCACAAGGCAACCATCGGCACTGAAGACGGCCGATTGGACGCAACCTTTGTGGGTAATGGTGGTTTTTTCTACCCAACGTTCAGGGGCCTCCAGACCATAGATTTTTGCCGTACCATCTTCGCTGGCGGTGACCAAATGGCGGCCATCGGTACTGAAGTTGGCTGAGTAGACCGCACCCTCGTGATAAATCGTGGCTATTTCTTTCCATGATCCATCGTCCTGCAGGGCAGAGATTTTTGCCGTATGATCTTCACTGGTGGTGACCAGATGGTGGCCGTCGGCGCTGAAGGCAGCTGAGTAGACCGCACCCTCGTGAGAAATCGTGGCTATTTCTTGCCATGATCCATCTTTCTGCAGGTCAGAGATTTTCGCCGTATGATCTTCACTGGTGGTGACCAAATGGTGGCCATTGGCGCTGAAGGTCGCTGAGGTGATCCTACCCTCATGGGTGATGGCGATTTTTTGTTTCCATAACCCATTGTCCTCCCGACTATAGATGCTCACCATGTTATTTTTACCGACGATTACCACATCACGGCCATCGGGACTGAAGCTAGCTGATTTGACTGGACCACCAGGGTATATAATGGCCTCTCTTTCCCATGACCCACCGTCCCCCTGCCCATGAATTTGCACCGTGCAATCATCGCTGGCGGTCACCACATGTTTACCATCATCACTGAAGGTGGCTGAGTTGACATGTCTGCCGTGGATAATGGTGCTTTTTTCTTGCCATGACCCATCGTCAGCCTGAACGCAGATTTTCGCTGTGAAATCGAGACTGGCAGTCACTATATGACGGCTATCGGCACTAAAAGTGGCTGAACTGACCGAATTGTTATGGGAAATGGTGGCTCTTGGAATCCAGAATCCGTTGGCCCTGTGGCGACAGATTTTTACCGTATTATCCATACTGGCGGTCACCAAATGGCGGCTATCAGGACTAAATATGGCTGTATTGACATCGTCAAGATGGGTGATTTTGGCTGTTATCTCTAGGTTGAATTTTTTACATTGAGACATCAGTTTACTGTTGGTAAACAGGAACGGAGCAGGAAAATAAATACATTTTCGGTTCTCTTGAAAAACGAGTGACTTGACAGTATTCCCATTCGCAAACGGCTTTAACCAACCACGGAGTTGTTGATTGTCTTTTGTCATGATGGTGGTCTTTAGTTGATATCGGGATGGTGAAGGAAACCGCTGATACCATGTTCTTTCCAGAGCTCTATTCTTTTTAACAAGATAGCGAAGGTATGTGCATACCTTTGTTAAACAGTGAATGCTTCGAAAATCCAAATAGCGAATAATTTTGACATGTGTCTCTTCGGCTAAATGGAAGAATGTAGGTTCAACTTTTTCCTGTACACTAACTTCCCTGCCCAGACTGACAACCGTTGGTGCTTCAAGCAGTCTGGGTATCTTTGGTGCAGGCGGGAGTGGAGCGTCAAAATTTCTGTTCGTAAAGTGCATATCTGTTCCTTCAAAGTCAGTATTTACCTCCGGTTAGAAAGAGGATTTAAAATGGGTTGTTAGTTTAGAACCGGTTTTAGAACGAAAGTTCATAACATTGAGGTCAGTAAAAATAAGCAAAAACAGAGCCTTGCTCCGGGAAAATGACAGGAAGAAACTTTTCCATTGAGAGCTCGCTGTAAAAGTTTTAATCAGGTTCTTAACAAACCCTGTTTTCAAATCGGCTATCTTCAAAAACACGCTTAATTGCAGGTTGTTTTAGAAACAGCCTGTACAGAAAACCACTACTCTGTTGTCATTACTGGAATGGTTGTCCGAAGGGTGCATGGCTGTCCCTTCAAAGTCAGTTTTTATCCTCTGGGTAAGGACATTTAAAATAGATTGAAAGCTTAGAACCGGTTTTAGAATGAAAGTTCAAAACATTGAGGTCATTG
>NZ_JAHHPQ010000753.1:0-1822 GCF_024606245.1 Endozoicomonas sp. SESOKO2 | reverse complement strand
TAGCGCTTCAAAGAGTATCTGGATGCCTTCTTTGGTGATGTCATGGGTTTTTAGTCCAAGGCAGGCTTCAAGCAGTCGTTTTAACGATTGAGAGGAATGCTCTTTGCCGAGTTTATGCAGAGCGCTCAACGAGGGAAACAGGTTGAATACTGCTTCGGCATGACTCGCGTCCAGAAAACGCAGCTGATCTTCCTTTGTCAGGGGTTGCAGGATTTCCCAGTAGAGTCTTTTCATGTAGTCGTGTTTCAAGACTCCCGATAATGGTTGTAACCGGGCCGAGTACTGATCCCATAAGCTTTTATCCGGCAATGACTTCAGCCGCTTGACAAAGTAGACAAAACGCGCCCTCAATTCATTGGAAGAAAACAGAATCATTGACTTATTTAACAGGTGCAAAGGCACAGCTTTACCCGAGTAACGCCACAAAAAATCCCGGTCCTGTCGATTAGCCCGGAGGTAGTGCTCGATACCTTTTCCCCCATAAGAAGACAGAAGCTTTATTAATGATTCCAGCATCGGAACGGCTTGAGTCTTTTCAAGGAGTTGGTGAAATTGCTTTAAAGCAGCCCAGTTCAGTGACCAGTCAGGCTTAGAGGTGGAAAGGTAAAGTGCAACTGTTTTTGTCTGGAGATTGTATTTGTCGTCCTCTTCATCCTCTAAGTCGCTATCATTTTCAGTAAATTCTGTAAAAAGCCACTGTTTCAGTTGTGTTTCCTGCTGTTGCAGCACCTCAGTAGCAGGTAGCCCTTCTGACTTCCAGAGTCTGGTTATAATTTCCAGAAGCAGATCACTGGATGCCCCACCGCAACGTGTCCAGCCCATCACTTTTTTCACTGTCTCGTGTTTGGGCAGTCCCCGGCCATGATTTACGGACGAGAAAGCGCGGAACCGCTCCATACTGAACTTGCCATCCTCGTCTTTCCATTCCGGCCAGCTCAGCACCTCTTTGACCTGCTTATATTTGAGCACGCCCTGACCGTTATTTATAGAAGAAAAGGCGCGGAACAACTTCATATTGAACTCACCATTTTTGTTTTTCCATTCCGGCCAGCCCAGCACCTCTTTCACTACCTCATGTTTGAGCTTGCCTTTGCTGCTATTCATCATGGACGAAAAGGCGCGAAAACGCTCCATATTGAACTCTCCATCCTCGTCTTGCCATTCCGGCCAGCCCAGTACCTCTTTCACTCTCTCGTGTCTTAGTATGCCTTTGTTATGATTCATGGACGAGAAAGATCGGAACCGCTCTATACTGAACTCACCATCCTTGTCTTTCCATTCCGGCCAGCCCATCATCTCTTTTACTTCTATATGCCGGGGCGTGCCTTTGCTATTATTCATGGAGGAAAAACAGCGGAGCAGCTCCATACTGAAATCACCATCATTGTTTTTCCATTCCGGCCAGTTCAGCACTGTTTTCACTTCCTCATGTTTTAGCAAGCCTCTGCAATTATTCATGGACGAGAAAGCGCGGAACAGTTCAATATTGAACTCGCCATCCTTGTCTTTCCATTCCAGCCAGCTCAGCACTTCTTTCACTTCCTCATGTTTGGGCATGCCTTTGCTACTATTCATGGAAGAGAAAGCGCGGAAAAGCTCCATACCAAACTTGCCATCCTTATCTTTCCATTCCGGCCAGCCCAGCACCTCCTTCACGTCGTCGTGTTTGAGTGTGCCTCTGCCACTGTTCATGGACGAGAATGCGCGAAACAGCAATATATTGAACTCGTTATCCTTGTCTTTCCATTCCGGCCAGCCCAGCACTTCTTTCACATCCTCATGGTTGAGCATGCCCTTGCCACTGTTCATGGACGAGAAGGAG
>NZ_JAHHPQ010000752.1:0-2540 GCF_024606245.1 Endozoicomonas sp. SESOKO2 | reverse complement strand
GTGTCGCCTGACGACCGTCGTGTTTTCTGTTGAGATGATAAGCCTGCTGACAGCGACTTAAATCCTGTCCAAGCCGTTGCACCAGCTCACTGACTGCTGAACCGGATGTATCAAAGTCAGGTCGGGTTTGTTCGGTGAATTTTTTGAAGGCCTGCTGTATGTGGGGCAGGATGCTCTGATTATGAACTTTGTCGCTCAGGGTGTTGTCCGGGGAGTAACGGGCAGCAAACCTAAGCTCCAGCGCTGACAGTGCATCCTGATGAGTCTCGCTGATTTCAGGACCCAGCACATCGCGAAAACTTTGCTGGATCAAACCGTTCATTTGCTCACAGGTAACACTGTCACTGACGGGTAATGCACCATCCAGATACCAACCCACCCAGCTGCAGATATCCGTTAAATCCCTGGGGGTAAAGTCATGCTCTGGCAACAGTTCCTGATAATATTGCCAGAGCGCCATCACACTCCCGGTGGCACTTTGTGCAAGAGTGTCTATTTGATAGTCGGGCAGATGCGGTTGTAAATGCCTGATCAGAGCCGGTTCCACCACTCTGTCCCGAAGGAAAGCCCGGTTCAGGGTGGGGGAGTATGTCCTGGACAACTTCTCTTTCACGGTCGGGTCGAGCTGGCACCCGGCGTCATGGTCCGGGTTACTGGTGATAATTACCCGGTGTTTTGAGCTGACCCTGACAGGATGACTATTCACATAGATACAGGGCTCCGCTTCCCATAAGCCGTTCAATGACGCCAGCAGTCCGGTTTTGGTGAGGTTGGCTTCATCCAGAACCAGGGTGACATATTTTTCTTCAACATATTTTTTTTCAACATGGCGCCCGTCTTTGTGTTCGTCTTTGTCGGCCCGGATGTTGGCCCATTCCATCAGTACCTGGTTTTGCTGTTCCGCAGAGCAGTCGCCATCTCCGTGCTTTCGCCACTGCCAGCGTTTCATCAGGGCTTTTTCGCTGTCAGCAGGCCCAAGGGAAATGACCGAAGCCTGCCCTGAAGTCTTCGTCATTCTGGCGAAAAAATAACTTTTCCCGGTGCCGGTTTCTCCCTGCAGAAATATAACGGGTGAGTCCGCAAACCGGTCATAGAGTGAGGATAATCGACGGCTTTCACGATCCTTCTGATTCATCAGGCCGTGATAAAGATCGTGAGCTAGTGCTGACAAAGGCTGATCGGCGGAACCCTGCCACTCCAATGATTGAGACAGTCGACTTTCTATCTGTTCAATGCCTGCCGCGTCAGAATGTGCTGTTCTGGCAATATGAAAACAATCTCTGGCCAGAGCGTGAATGGCATCGGATCGGATCTGCCCCAATTGCAAGGGTAACTGCCAGCCGGAAGCCAGAGCATCTTGTAAACGTTTAATCTGTCTTGATGGTCTGATGGCCAAGCGCTGATAAGGCTCTGCTGCCGCCGGTTCGACGGCTAACTGATACGCTATTGCTGCTCGTTGTGCTTCAGGCGCATGGGCCAGGATGATGGCACAAAGCCTGTCCAGAATCTCTTCTTCACCCCGCACTGGAAATGGAGTTTCGTAGGACAGTTGTAATCCTGCAAATTGGCTGTCCTCAAGGACTGTCAGGTCAAAGGCTCTGGCCAGTGGCCACAGGTTCTGCTTCACAAACGCTCTATCCAACTGCGGGGCACTGCCGATGATGGCATTCAACCGATCCGGGTCTACCGAGGCAGTTTGATGCTGACCCGGCTCCTCATGAGCGTCGGGCAGTATGTGCCAACAGGCCACTTTCATAAAATCCCGCACTGCCGGATTCTGTCGGGTGTCGTGGGTGATGACGCTATTGATGGCCTTGCGCCAGTGTCGGGGCAGGAGCTTTGGGGACTGGTCGATCTGCTGTGCTCGCCGGGCAGCCAGTATCAGGTTATTTAATAACCCTTCGGTCAACTCAGGCAGTGGGTTACAAAGCTGGGCAGGTACGGTTTTAAACGCTTCGTAAAGTGCGTGAAGTGCTCGTTCTGGCAGCTCTGGCCGGGAGATACCATGATTGACTGCACTGATATCCCAGATATCCACCTCAGGACACGGTTTACCCCTGGCAACCATTGAACTGAATATCGAAGATGGGCTGTTCGCAGACTCAGGCCAAAGCAGGGTGATATGAGCTTGTGGGTAGGCTTGTAATTGGCCATTGACCAACAGCGGTTGTCCAACCATCAAGGGTTCCAGAAGCTGCTGAAGTGTTGGATTACTTTCCAGTCCCCACAATACAATCGGTTTGCCAGCAGTGAATGCCTCCTGCGACTCACTCTGACGCCGACCCAAATGTGCCTTTTGTTCTGAGGTGATTTGAATAGTATCAAATAGCTGACTGAAGCTGGTCTGTTCATTGACCTGAATCACCAGAGGTGCTGGCTGCTGGTGCTTTATCCAATGACTGGCCTGAGAAGGTTGCTGATACGTGACGGCATCGAAGGCAGCATGATCTCGAATGGAGTACTCATCTTTTTCTTCCAACCCCAGAGCTTCAGGCTGCTGTTTTGAATGAGCTACCTGAAGTCGGGGCTCCAGGCCTGTT
>NZ_JAHHPQ010000751.1:0-10606 GCF_024606245.1 Endozoicomonas sp. SESOKO2 | reverse complement strand
GTATTTCTTTTGCTTCTAAACAAAGATTCCCTTTTTTATATAAAACCATTGAAAAAACTAAACCGCACAAAAGAAATGAAATCAATGAATACTGTATAATTTCACCGGGATCAAATTCTTTCGAAACGTAAGCAAACGAAAAAGCCTGAATTGATACAGATATCAATATAAATAATACAGGATGCACTTGCAATTCCTCAAGAGCAGGCTTTAAAAAGGCCTGAGCTTTCTAAACCATGAAGCTTTTCAAGTGAGGCATAGTAAGCGGTTTCTCTTCATGAAACAAATTTTTTTCACCCTGATTCCATATTGCACTCTTCAAATGTTAGTAACTCTGACAATTATGTAATTGAATGGTTTCATATTGAGCAATATCATTCAGTACATAAGTTCATCCACGGAAGAACTACCCCAGAGTAACAATTAATAAATCGATGCTAATGGAGGTGCAATATGATTTATACCCATACCGACCAACGTGTTGCAACGGATCAATATCGCCCGACATCTGAAGTCACTTTTTCAGAAAAAAATGAAGCAAGCCTTTCTGGCAAACGGGTAGCTATCGCTGCGCACTCCAATGAAGGCCCACACATGACTGAAGGGAGCAGCAGATATGAGGGGCAGCCACTGAAAACCCGAAAAACCAATCGCGTCCTGGCCTCATTGTCAGCGATCGCGACAGGCGTTGCATCAGCGTTATACATCATACCAACTGCCACTGCCGTTGGAGCTTTTGCTACGGGCTCCATGGGTGCACTGCTTGGATCGATAGCAGGGCCAGCAGGCCTGTTTACCGGTGGCGTTATTGGTACCTGTGTTGGGGCTTTCGTCGGATTTAGCGTGACAGCCTACTTTACCCCCTATTGTATGGCAAAGGCTTATAATAGGGTTCTGGAAGCGACCAATGACAATGGCTTCGAACGATCAAAGCTTGCTGACAGGATTGTGGCTTATTATGAGGGGGCAGCTTCAACATCAAGAGCATAAAGCCAATACAATCAAAACTATAAGCCGAAAATCACTGCGACCACCGCAGTGATTTTTTTATCCCTCGTTTTCACAGTTCCTCGTTTTTCCAGTTTTCTTTTGATTGGTGCGCTTTATTACCTTAAGCACTTTTGTTTCAGACTAATCCCGAAACGCAGCCGGGTTGAGCCCAAGACCCATAGCAGCCAATATGCTATCGGGAGCAGACATCTCAGTGATCATCAAACACTCTTCAGTCAGCTTCAGGTAGTAATCCAGATCAGGATGCTCCAGCTCTGCTTGCTTGCCCATATCATCATAAACCCGAACTCGCATAGCTTCCTTGTAATAAGGTTCCGCTTCAAAAGCCGCGACTTCCTGATCACTCATCAAACCACCTTGTATAGCAAGAGACTCCCGCGAAGCCTCGGTAAGTTTGTCGTAATAGGCAGGCTTAAGTGTGCACATGTATCGCTTTGCCTGAACATGTAGACGAATACAATCTGTGACCAGTGTTGGCAGATAGCCTTTTAAACAGCGTTCACCAATATCTTCATGAAAGCCATCGATGCCATGATCGGAAATATCCTCAGGGAGACCATGCAACAAATGGCCAATATCATGAAGGAAAGCAGCAACCACTACTTCCTTTGAGCTGCCACCCTGTTCAGCGTAAAAGGCTGACTGCAACATATGATTGGTCATTGAGATATGCTCACCATAAGCAACATGACCATTCTTGATATATTGTTTGCGGATAAAGTCAATAACTCTCATTTCAATAATCTTTTCTTCTGGATCAATTCATTCGCTTAAGTTCACTGCGCAGGGAATCAATATCCGCATAAGCCCCCTGAAGATGTCGTTTACCCCGGGCTGGCATTTCACGACCATGCAGAACCCGCTGATTGTTGAACATCATCAATTCACCCGGAGCCAGCTTACAGGCATATTTACAGGCTTCACTGTGAAGAAGATTCATAAAAAACTGATAGGCTTCGTAGAAGTCTCTGGTTTCTTCAAATGGCAGTCGCACCGGCTGGACCGAGCGGTTGTTAATACGAATACCGATGATTTCACCCTCGCAGCCCAACTCTATCACCGGGCCAGTGCTCGACAAACTGGCGCTATCACTGCTGAAGTTGTAATGCAGGGTGGTTGTCGAAAGCAGAGCGAAGTATTCAGGATACTGCTGTCTCAGCAACTGTGCCGCATAAAAACCATCCGCCAGAGCGGTGATGCCACCCTCCGGGGCAGCCTCAAGGCAATGCAGCAATTGCAGTGTTGGCACCGGATGACGGTAAGGATTATCCGTGTGAAGGCTCAGCGGCCTGGGCGTAAAGGCGAGATTTTCCGGCTCTTCTTTGCTTATTACTTCAAAATAACGGCCATAGTTGGTTTCACGGACATAGCCAAAATGATCGACAACCTTGAGCACCTGACCTACCTGAGCTGGCACATTGTAGAGAAATGACAGACCGTGGGTCTCAATGGCTTTCAACCACTGTCGTTTAACCTCAGGATCGTCTATAGCGTTGTAGTCAAAACGAATACTGTCAGCCTGCAAGCCCCCTCCCCACAAACTTGGTGCTTCAGGGACAAACGCCTCAGCGATGAGCAAACTTGCCGGATAGATTGACCGGTGACCATCCTGCCAGAGAATCTGCAAGCTTTTATCAACACCAATATCAACGACAGTTGCCGTTTCTGGCCTGATATCCATAGACACGTCCATTACCTCAATCAGCCTTTGCCCCGACTCATGTCGGCATTGATGACAAGGACAGTTATCGCGAAGCCAGAAGTAATGAAATGGCTTATCGTGGAAAAACAGATGATCATTGAAGAGCTCAAGCATGGCATCCCCCTTAAACCCAAGGCTTCAGTTTTATTAAGTGTTTTGGCGACGGGTATTATTGTTCTGACTTAAACTCAAACTTAGCGGACCATTCTTTAAGAACAGCATCGCGCTCATTGGCCATTCGACCAAAATCAACGTCAGCCATGACAGCTTCAACATCGGGGTAATTTTTGACTTCGCCTTTCACATCCTTGTGAGCGACAACCGGGTAAACCGTGTTGTAAAGCTCATTGGCTTCTTCAGAAACCGACCAGTCAGCCAGTGCTTTTGCTGCATCGGACTTTATATTGACCAGACCAACTGCCTCTAAATCCCAGCCAACACCCTGAGGCATCACAAGATCTATTGGTGCACCCTGAGTTTTCAATTTAGCGCCACGCAGGGCAAATGAAATACCAATCACCGTTTCTCCTTGCGCTGCTTCAACACAGGGCTTGGAGCCAGAGTGAGTATATTTGGCAATATTTTTATCCAGAGCCTCCATATATGACCAGCCATTTTCTTCACCCATGGTTTGCAGCCAGGCAGCCACCTGAGTGTAACCCGTACCGGAAGAGGCTGGATTAGGCATGACAATATGCCCTTTGTAGACCGGATTCAGAAGGTCTTCCCATTTTTCAGGTTTTGGCAGAGCCAGTTTTTCAGCCTCTACGCTGTTGAAACAGATCGCATTAAAAAAAGCATCATGTCCGTACCAGGCTTTATCGCTTTCCGGATCCACCATGCCGGATTTAAGCTCGGAGACACCTTCCGGGGTATAGGCTTTAATAATGCCCTGATTTTTCAGCAGCACCTGGGATGAAGCAGCCAGCCCCCACACCACATCAGCAGGAGTTCCTTTTCCTTCTGCAAGTATTCTGGCAGTGATTACCCCGGTAGAATCACGAACCCAGTTGATTGTGATATTCGGATGCTCTTTCTCAAAAGCCTCTTCGAATGTTGATAGCAGATCTGTTTCAAAAGCCGTGTAAACAGTCAGTTCCTCAGGCGAATTAGCCCAAGAAGAAGCGCTAGCAACAGATACTGATACCAGAGCTAGACCAGTCATCCATTTTTTCATAGGGTCATCTCCAATCACAAGCGACCTGAACCAAACTACATATTCTGGCACCACCGTACACTGGCTATGTTTCAATCAAATGAAACCCTTTTATCTATGCCTTATCAATTACTCCCGGAGTTGGAAATATGATGTCGTTTAAATACTTACAGACAAAAAAAACCCCGGAAAAAATCCGGGGTTTTTATAGGGTGGTCTAGATTACCAGTGATTCAGTATCACTCGATGATCTTGGCAACAACACCAGCACCTACAGTACGACCACCTTCACGGATAGCGAAGCGCAGACCGTCTTCCATCGCTACTGGAGCGATCAGGGTAGCTACGAAGTTAATGTTGTCACCTGGCATCACCATTTCAACGCCTTCTGGCAGTTCTACAGCACCGGTCACGTCAGTGGTACGGAAGTAGAACTGAGGACGATAGCCCTTGAAGAATGGAGTGTGACGACCACCTTCGTCCTTGGACAGAATGTAAACTTCTGCTTCGAACTTGGTGTGAGGAGTTACAGTTCCTGGCTTGATCAGACACTGACCACGCTCAACTTCTTCACGCTTGGTACCACGCAGCAGCGCACCAATGTTCTCACCTGCACGACCTTCGTCCAGCAGCTTACGGAACATTTCAACACCGGTAACAGTCGTCTTGGTAGTCTCTTTGATACCAATGATTTCTACTTCTTCACCAACAGTGATGATACCACGCTCAACACGGCCAGTGACTACGGTACCACGACCAGCGATAGAGAATACGTCCTCGATAGGCATCAGGAACGGCTGATCGATAGCACGCTCTGGCTCAGGGATGTACTCGTCCAGGGTTTCAACCAGCTTCTTAACAGCGGAAGTACCCATTTCGTTGTCGTCTTTACCTTCCAGAGCCATCAGGGCAGAACCAGTGATGATTGGAGTGTCGTCACCTGGGAACTCGTAAGTGTCCAGCAGCTCACGAACTTCCATTTCAACCAGTTCCAGCAGCTCTTCGTCGTCTACCATGTCAGCTTTGTTCAGGAATACCACGATGTAAGGTACGCCAACCTGACGAGACAGCAGGATGTGCTCACGAGTCTGAGGCATGGGGCCGTCAGCAGCGGAACATACCAGGATAGCGCCGTCCATCTGGGCAGCACCGGTGATCATGTTCTTAACGTAGTCGGCGTGTCCTGGGCAGTCTACGTGAGCGTAGTGACGGCTAGGAGAGTCGTACTCTACGTGAGCAGTAGAGATGGTAATACCACGCTCACGCTCTTCAGGAGCGTTATCGATCTGAGAGAAGTCTTTAGCTTCGCCACCCCATACTTCTGCACATACGCGAGTCAGTGCAGCCGTCAGAGTAGTTTTACCGTGGTCAACGTGACCGATGGTGCCGACATTTACGTGCGGCTTCGAACGTTCAAATTTTTCCTTAGCCATTTCTCTTGACCCTTAGATAGATATCAATGGTTCGGGGGGTAGTGATTCTCGGTACAGCATTCTAACAGCCCTTTATGTCTGTTAGAACACCGCACATACACTATTAACCCTGATTTTTAATGACCGCTTCAGCAATGCTGGCGGGAGCTTCGGCATACTCGCTGAATTCCATCGAGTATGTAGCACGCCCCTGAGTTGCTGAACGCAGATCTGTGGCGTAGCCGAACATTTCACCCAGTGGCACCTGAGCGTTAATGACCTTACCGGAAGGTGTGTCTTCCATACCCTGAACAATACCGCGACGACGGTTCAGGTCACCCATAACGTCACCCATGTAGTCTTCAGGTGTCACCACCTCAACTTTCATCATGGGCTCCATCAGAACAGGGTTAGCCTGTGGCGCGTATTTCTTCAGACATTGAGAAGCAGCGATTTTAAACGCCATTTCGTTGGAGTCAACATCGTGGTAAGAACCATCATACAGACGAGCTTTCAGACCCAGCAGAGGGTAGCCGGCGATAACACCGTTCTGCATCTGCTCTTCCAGACCCTTCTGAACAGCCGGGATGTATTCCTTGGGAATAACACCACCAACAATCTCGTTGACGAACTGAAGACCTTCTTCACCTTCTTCAGCCGGAGAGAACTCGATCACAACGTGACCGTACTGACCACGACCACCAGACTGCTTGGCAAATTTGTGGTTAGCGTCAACGGTGGCTTTCAGCTTCTCACGATAAGCAACCTGAGGCTTACCAATGTTAGCTTCAACCTTGAACTCGCGACGCATACGGTCAACGATGATGTCCAGATGCAGCTCACCCATACCGGAGATGATGGTCTGACCACTCTCTTCGTCGGTGTGAACACGGAAAGAAGGATCTTCCTGAGCCAGTTTACCCAGAGCGATACCCATCTTCTCCTGGTCGGCCTTGGTCTTAGGCTCAACCGCAACAGAGATTACCGGTTCCGGGAACTCCATGCGCTCCAGAGTAATAACGCTGTCCATGGCGCACAGAGTGTCACCCGTGGTTACGTCCTTCATGCCGATCAGAGCAACGATATCACCCGCCAGACACTCTTTGAGTTCTTCACGGTTATTAGAGTGCATCTGAACCATACGACCCACACGCTCACGCTTGCCCTTGACAGGGTTGTAAACGGTGTCGCCGGAATTCAGGGTACCGGAGTAGCTACGAATGAAGGTCAGGGTGCCCACGAATGGGTCGGTAGCAATTTTGAACGCCAACGCAGAAAACGGAGCATTGTCGTCAGCTTCACGGGTTTCAACCGTGTCTTTACCGTCGTCCAGGATACCTTCAATGGCCTTAACTTCTTTCGGAGAAGGCATGTATTCGATGACGGCATCCAGAACGGCCTGTACACCCTTGTTCTTGAATGCGGAACCGCCGAATACCGGAATAATTTCGTTAGCCAGGGTGCGAGCACGGATACCGGCCTTGATTTCTTCCTCAGAGAGTTCACCTTCTTCCAGGTACTTCTCCATCAGCTCTTCAGTAGCCTCGGCAGCGGCTTCGACCATGTACTCGTGCATTTCGGCACACACATCGGCCATCTCAGCAGGAATGTCTTCGTAGGCGAAGGTCATGCCCTGGTCCGCTTCGTTCCAGATGATCGCCTTCATCTTAACCAGATCGACAACACCCTTGAACTCGTCTTCAGAACCAATGGTCATCTGCATGGGAACGGCATTAGCGTTCAGACGATCACGCAGCTGGTCGACTACCATCTGGTAGTTAGCACCGGTACGGTCCATCTTGTTGACGAAGACCATGCGCGGTACTTCGTACTTGTCAGCCTGGCGCCATACAGTTTCAGTCTGAGGCTGAACACCGGAGGAACCACACAGAACAACAACAGCGCCATCCAGTACCCGCAGGGAACGCTCAACTTCGATGGTGAAGTCAACGTGTCCGGGGGTGTCGATGATGTTGACACGATGCTCATCAAACTGAGCATCCATACCACGCCAGAAGCAGGTGGTAGCCGCAGAAGTGATGGTAATACCACGCTCCTGCTCCTGCTCCATCCAGTCCATGGTAGCCGCACCATCGTGCACCTCACCAATTTTGTGGCTCAGACCAGTGTAGAACAGGACACGCTCAGTGGTCGTTGTCTTACCCGCGTCAACATGGGCACAAATACCAATATTGCGATAGCGGTCAATAGGGGTTTTACGGGCCACGACTCAATCCTCTGATACTTAGAAACGGTAGTGAGAGAACGCTTTGTTAGCTTCAGCCATGCGATGCACGTCTTCACGCTTCTTGACAGCAGCACCCTTGTTCTCGGCAGCATCCATCAGTTCGCCGGCCAGGCGAAGATCCATGGACTTCTCACCACGCTTGCGCGCAGCGTCTACCAGCCAACGCATAGCCAGGGCCGTGCGACGGCTTGGACGAACTTCTACAGGTACCTGATAGGTAGCACCACCGACACGGCGGGACTTAACTTCTACCACAGGAGCGATGGACTCGAGCGCTTTTTCAAACTGCTCCAGAGGGTCCTTGCTGGTACGCTCCTGAACTTTGTCCAGTGCGCCATAGACGATTTTCTCGGCAACAGATTTCTTACCGGAAACCATCACATGGTTAATGAATTTTGCCAGCGTCTTGTTATGAAACTTTGGATCTGGCAGTACTTCGCGCTTGGCGACTACGCGTCTTCTTGGCATTGATAAGCCCTCTTTTCGGCCTTCAGGTAGCTCAGGAAAACTCCTGACCTTACTCTTATCAACCTACTGTTTAAATGCTTGCTCTATTGAGCGTTCTCAAGTCTAGTCTCTGGACACTAGTTTCAAGCTACTAGTTCAAGACTTAGGCTTTTTGGTACCGTACTTGGAACGGCCCTGCTTACGGTCGTTAACACCCTGGGTATCCAGGCTACCGCGAACGGTGTGGTAACGAACACCTGGCAAGTCTTTTACCCGACCGCCACGGATCAGAACAACACTGTGCTCTTGCAGGTTATGACCTTCACCACCGATGTAGGAAGTCACTTCGAAGCCGTTGGTCAGACGCACACGACAAACTTTACGCAGCGCAGAGTTTGGCTTCTTGGGAGTAGTAGTGTAAACACGGGTGCATACACCGCGACGCTGTGGGCAGGCCTGCAGCGCAGGAACGTCGGTCTTTTTGACCTTACGCTTACGAGGCTTGCGAACCAGCTGGTTAATTGTTGCCATTGGCGAACTCCAGTCGTTTCTAAGTGAGTAAGAATCTGCTGCGTCAGAGGAGTGCGCAGAAGATTCTTTGCTTCAACGGCAAAAGCCGGCGTAAAAACCGGCATCTACCAACCCCTGAAAATACAGCTAGGGGCAATATAAAGCGGCGAAATTTTACGGAATGCAGGAAATGGCGTCAAGCCTGTGGATAACACAATTCGAATAAAAGAGAAAACTCGCGAGGGTAAAATCTTGCCTGTTACGGTTCACTCTGGGTCACCGAGTTGTGCTAAAGTCCCGCCCATACCCAAGATCACTTTCAGGATTAACATGAAACGCGAACTGGCGATTGAATTCTCACGTGTGACCGAAGCGGCAGCACTGGCTGGCTATAAATGGCTTGGCAGAGGCGATAAGAATGCAGCGGACGGCGCAGCGGTTGAGGCTATGAGAGCCATGCTCAACAAGGTTGAGATAGATGGCGAGATTGTCATTGGTGAAGGCGAAATCGACGAAGCCCCCATGCTTTATATCGGCGAAAAAGTTGGCAAAGGTCAGGGCGAGAGCATTGATATTGCCGTTGATCCTATTGAAGGTACCCGCATGACCGCAATGGGACAGAACAATGCCGTGGCTGTTTTGGCCGCCGGCGAGAAAGGCTCTTTCCTGAAAGCACCCGACATGTACATGGAAAAACTGGTTGCAGGCCCCGGTGCAAAAAACGCCATCGACCTGAAGCTGGGTCTTAAAGAGAACATCCACAATGTCGCCAAAGCGCTGCACAAACCCATAGAAAACCTGACCGTGATCACTCTGTCCAAGCCTCGTCACGACAGTGCTATTGCGATGATGCAAAAAATGGGTGTAAAAGTTTTTGCCATTCCCGACGGTGACGTAGCCGCTTCTATCCTGACCTGTATGCCTGACAGTGAAGTCGACATGATGTACTGCATCGGCGGTGCACCAGAAGGTGTTGTATCGGCAGCCGTGATTCGTGCATTGGGTGGCGACATGCAGGGTCGCCTGATGACTCGTGATCAAGCCAAGGGCGATACACCTGAGAATAAGGCTGCCGGTGACATTGAGCGCAGCCGTTGTAAAGAGATGGGCATTGAGCCCGGCAACCTGTTGCGTCTGGATGATATGGCCAGCTCTGACAACGTGGTGTTTTCAGCCACCGGCATTACCAAGGGTGATCTGTTGGAAGGTATTGCCCGCAAAGGCAACATTGCGGAAACAGAAACACTGGTGATTCGTGGAAAATCCCGTACGATCCGTCGTATAAAATCTATCCACTACCTGGATCGCAAAGACGACGACATCAAGGGTGTCATCTTTTAACCCTATTTTCCTCCGCGCCATTGTTTCCAAGCTATTGTTTCCAAGCCATTGTTGAAAACAGGCAATGGCTCTTCCCTTGATGTTTTATTTCGAGGGGATAGTCAGGGGTGTATGCCCGAAAATAGCTCGGCAAAACATTCTTTAATCGTTTCTTACGAGATAATTACCAGCAGCGTTGGCAGTAGTCCCGACAATAGACACGGCAGCCATAGAAACAGCTTCGAAATTTCCCAAAGCAAAACCGATAGCAGCACCGCTGGCAACACCGCTAGCGAAACCGTCCGTCTTTTTACAAAAGTGGGCACCCCAGACAACCGTTACAACAGATAAAGACAGCACTCTAACGAGGGACCCAGCAGCTAACCCGGCACCAGCAACTCCGGCACCAGCAACTCCGGTAGCTCCGGCAGCAAACCCTGCAAAAGTCGAAGGAGCAAACGAGGGAGCATAAGTACAAACAACCTGACAGATAAACTTAATAGTTTTTTTCGAAATAGTTACCACGCGTTCCTGCAATGGAATTTTTTTTATCTCTTTTATATCATCATCATTCAGTTGCTTTCGACAGAGATGGCAGTTTGTTTGGTTATATTTTTCCAAACTTACCCGCATGCATGATCTACCATAAGCATGTCCACAATGTAGAGTGATGCTTTCACATCTACCTGAATCTTGACATAGTGTGCATTCAACACCATTAACACCGTTAAGACTGTCCATATCGAAGGTCTCCTATTATATTTTCCGTTACTTACAACCTTAGATATTTATATTTGGTT
>NZ_JAHHPQ010000012.1:0-1243 GCF_024606245.1 Endozoicomonas sp. SESOKO2 | reverse complement strand
GTTTCGCCGGTTCTTGGACCCAGACCACCCAGCAGTAACCGACCGTCTACGGGAATGACACGGGCATTTTTACCCGCAGGTGTCTGTTTCAAAACAGGCTGGCTGTCCAGCAACTGTTCCATCGTGAATCCGCGGCCACGATCCGAATAGATAATCACATCAGGGGCAAGGGTCAACAGCGATTCATTGGACAGAGGTTTATAACTGTTGAACTGAGCTTCTGCAGGATTAAAGCCACCGGCCAGCTTGATCAGGGCATTGGCCTCGGTACCGGCACCGGAAACGGATGGGTTTCTGCCTTCCATAGCGAGCAAGAACAGGACTCTGGGCTTATCTTTGCCGTCAGCTATTTCTCTAGCGGCTTTCAGGTCGCTGTCAATAGCGCGCCAGAGGGCTTTCCCTTCCTTCTCTTTGTCCAGCAGTGTAGCTAATGAACGGATTCGCTGATGGATACTTTCAGCCGAGTATTTGGTGGCATAGGATTCTACTTCCAGACCTGCCATTTCCAGCTGAGTGAGGGTAGTTTCTGGCCCCATGTCGTCTGTACCAATCAGCATGTCAGGCTGCAGTGCCAGAATACCTTCGGCAGAGAGCTGCTTGTGATAGCCGAGCTTGGGCAGTTTGTTAACCTGCGGAGGATAGTTACTGGTCAGGTCAACAGCCACCAGCTGATCGCCAGCACCCAAAGCATAAATGATTTCAGTAATGCCACTGCCGGCAGAAATAATGCGCTTCTCGTCTGCTGAACCGTTGTTCTGAGTGTTGATCACTACTGCCGTTGTGGAGAAAGACAGTGGCAGCAGGGCAGCCATTGCCAGAGGGACCAGAAGTTTCTTTACAATTGTTTTGTTCATGGACTCTTCTCCTCCATAAGAACTTGTGCGGCAGTAATTTCGTGCTCACTCAAAAACATCATTAACTCAACCAGGTTGCCCAAAGGCGCTTCCTGATCGCCTGCGATCAGGACCATGGTATCAGGTGCTTTCCTGACCCGAGCCAGCAGCGCCTGACTAAACACTTCAAAGCTGTCGTATTTATGATCTTCCAGTGCCCAGGGCTGGCCTTTTGCCAGAATACTGACGGTGAGTGTTTTGGGCTCTTCGGTAAGAGCGGCTTCTTCACGGCTGGCCTCAGGCAGGTTCACCGGCAGACTCAGGGTTTGCACGTTGGCTGTGAACAGAAGGAAAACCATGACGATAAAAACAACATCGAGCAGCGGTGTCAGGTCCGCCGCGGGGAAAGA
>NZ_JAHHPQ010000750.1:0-17248 GCF_024606245.1 Endozoicomonas sp. SESOKO2 | reverse complement strand
TGACGAGCTATCAGACCCCCAACCTGTTCCTGTAACGCAAGCCGCTGACATGTGAGATGGGTAAACCCGGCATGCAGGGCAAACCTCTTATGCTATTTCTTGGTTTAAGTCGGTATGAGGATTTTGAGAAAAAGGGCAAGGACATTCTTACTTATAAACAGCTTTGGTTGTCTTGGCACTGTGCTTATTAATTTACCCTATGAGGAAGTGCCCGGCGTTGAGCCGAAGGATGAAGAGCTTAGCAGGGCCGGGATTTACGAACTTGAGCAGGATTTTCAGGAGGAATTATGAAGAGTTTGTATGACACTGACTACCACAAGTGGCTACGCCAGCAGCGGGATTTGCTGGCTCAGCGGCAGTTTGACCAGCTCGACATAGAGAATTTGTTGGGGGAACTAGAGTTGGGTATTAAAGACCATATACGTGAGTTAGTCTCTCACTTGGTTATATTGTTGGTTCACTTGCTGAAGTACGATTACCAAAATCGAGTACTGAAAGACCCTTGGGTGAAAGACAAAGTTCTTTACACTTGGATGCCCAGTATTAACAACCCGAGAGGAGAGATCGAGATACATGTCGAAGAAAATCCCTCATTGAGCAGCCATTTTGAGGAATCACTTGAAAAAGCTTACCCGAAGGCTAAACGGCGGGCCATTGACGAATTAAATGAATATATCAGTATCAAAGCCAAGCGGCTGAACAAAAACAGCTTTCCAGAGCAATGCCCCTGGAGCTATGAGCAGGTCATGCAAAGAGGATGGCTACCGGAGGTTGACAATGACTGATTTGTACAGAATTGACTAACACCCTCTTTCGGCTTTACGGTGAAGAAGATGTCAGGTCGCACACTTCCCGGACAATACGGGCCACGGCACTTCTCCATGGACGGGCATGAATGCCAAAAGTGTTCAGCACCTTATTGGAGGATAGAGTGCCATTGGCGGGTGGTTTGATACCTTCTCTGGATTCGATATTGGCCATGATCAGCTTACGGACTTTCAGATTGCGGTGCTGGGACGCTTCAGCAATAAGAATTTCAGCAAAGTTGCTTTCAGAAACGGATTCAGTGGTGGAGTAGTGGTAAGTTCCCCAGGTCCGGGCACCACAATCGAGTTGTTGAACGATGGCGACAATGGTCCGGGCTGCATCGTCGGCGGGTGTCGGGCAACCGAGCTGATCCGGAGTCACATACACTTCCCTGTTAGCCAGCATCTGTTCTGCCAGTCTTCTGAGAATGTTGGGACGACGCTCACTAATGATCCACGACAGGCGCAGAATAATATGTCGCTCGCACCGTTCACGGATTTGCTGCTCTGCCTGAAGTCTGCTGTTACCAAGAACACCGGTCGGGTTGGTGGGGTCTTTTTCGTTGTAAGGTTCTTGCTTGGTACCGTCAAATACCCTGTAGCTTGAGAGCTGAAAAAGAATAATGCCCTGACGCTGGCAGCAGTCGGCCAATTCTGCGACCGCATCCCGATTGATACTGAAACAGCGGGAAGGCTCATTCTCAGCCTTGACTGGATTGTTATAGGCAGCAGCATTAATGACCAGGTCTGGCTGGTAGCGGCTGAAACAGGTCTGAATCTGCCCGGGTTTGGACAAATCCAGCTCCACTCTGTCCGGTGCGTACCAGGAAATACCCTTATCTGTCAGGGTCTTGCAGACTTCATGGCCGACCTGGCCGGTTTGACCGATGACCAGTACTTTCATACTTGCATTCCAATATCACGGGCTTAATGATTAAGAGACTATTGAAGCATGAATAGGTTTCGGCTCCTAGTTGAGTGTCGTAAAAACACGTCGCGAAATATGTAAAGACACCATGCCCTGCGGGGTAAATTCTGGCAGAATGGCTCGCTTCTTCGACTATGCTTTTTCCAGCTGTGATTAACGAATTGGCGAACACTATGTACGTGGCAGACACGCTTCCGGAAACGGTTGATGATGTAGAGCGCATTCTTCTGGTGGATGATAATCCCACTAATTTGCAGGTGCTGCTGCAGACCCTCAGTGGAAGGGGGTACAAGCTTCTTATTGCGAAAAACGGTGAAAGCGCCCTGAGGATTGCTCACAAGGCCAGGCCAGCGCTGGTTTTACTGGATATCATGATGCCTGGTATGGACGGCTATGAAGTGTGCCGTCAACTGAAAGAAGATCCGGCTACCAGCGACATTACCGTGATTTTTCTATCAGCCCTTGATGACACCAAAGATAAGGTTCGTGGTCTGGAAACCGGTGCCGTTGACTTTATCTCCAAGCCTTTTCAGGCCGAAGAAGTCATTGCCCGGGTAGAAACCCAGCTCAAAATACATCGACTGGAGCAGGCGCTTTCTGCCCGCAATCGTCAGCTAGAGGCTGACAAGGCCCGTATTCTGGAAAGCATGAACGAAGGCATCTTCGGGCTGGATAGCCGGGGGCAGATTACATTTGCCAATGCAGCAGCCTCCATTATGACGGGCTGGCCAATGGACACCCTCATCCACCGTGGTCTGATTGAACTGATGCTGGGTGAGGCGGGAGATGAAGCACGCAGTCAGCACCTGGCTCCCATTCAGGAGGCACTGAACAAAGGAGTCAGTATAAGAGTGGATGATGCACTCTTCTGGCACAAAGAAGGTTCCTCATTCCCGGTCAGTTATTCATGCACTCCGATTATGGAGGACGGTCAACCCAATGGTGCCGTAGTCGTCTTTACTGACATCAGTAGTAAAAAACGTGGGCAGGCAGCATTGCAAAAGGCTCTCGACGAACTGGAAACCCAGAAGGAAAAACTGACCCATGTTTCCCGTCTGAGTATTATGGGGGAAATGGCCGCAGGCTTTGCCCATGAAGTGAACCAGCCCCTGACTGCCATTTCCAACTATGCACAGGTGGCCAAGCGCATGATGGTCAGGCTTGAACATAAAGACGACGATGTTTACGACTCGCTCTATGAAGCCATGGACAAGATTAATATCCAGGCTCGTCGTGCTGGTGAGATCATTGCCAGGATTCGCTCATTTGTTAAGAAACCTGATCATGTTCTGGGTTGTGTCGATCCGATCAAGCTGATTAGTGATACCGTTAAACTGGCTGAAGTGGATGCTCGAAATAACAGTATGGAGATTCATACTGAAGTAGCGCAAAACCTGCCGGAAGTGAAAGTGGATCCGGTGCAGATTCAGCAGGTGGCTTTGAACCTGATTCGCAATGGTATGGAGGCCATGAGAGATCAGGACACCCGGGACATGGGGATCTGGGTTAAGGCAGGGCAGGTTGATGATCAGTTCGTCAAGGTATCTGTGATAGACCGGGGGTATGGGTTGGCTGACGATGCTGAAGAAAAACTGTTTACGCCTTTCTATACCACCAAGTCAGATGGTATGGGGATTGGTCTGACAGTTTGCCACTCTATTATTCATTCTCATGGTGGTCGACTGACGTTCAGTCGTCACCCTGAGGGAGGCACTATTTTTGAGTTCACAATGCCGATTGCCTGACGCTTCCCGCTCCATCACTTAAACGACAACCAAATGACGGGTGAGTAAGAGGATAATATGAACCCTCGATGGGGCAACTGTATGAGAGAACTTCATAATAACTGCAGTCATCTTTGAAGCATAAATAAATATAACCGCCGATCAAGGGGGAAACATACGACGGTCTGCAACAGTAACTGCCATCGGGGCGTGACCGGATCCACGGATATTTGCCTCTTTCTTTCTGAACATATCGAAGGGTATAGTGCTTCTCCTTCACTTGATGAAAGATTCTCAGTTCACATAAAACCGTATCTGATAAAGCAGGCTGTATGAATAATGTAAATAATAAAAAAATAGCTTTGATATTTTCATGCTCCCTCGGTCTGAAACCAACAAAATAGCAGATATTTGCGCTGTGACCATTAATCGGGAGAACCTCACAATTCTGCTCTTTCGACATCCGAAGGCTTCGGGTCACTTTGCATTCAGCATCAAAGCCGCTTCGATCGCAGCCAGTAGCGAAGGCAGTGCTACGGGGCGACGCGCTGAGGCGAAACGGGAAAGGTTCAGAAATTTTGCTGTTCAGTGGCACTATGCAGGCATGCCATCATTCCTGTATAACCGTCGGCAGGTTATAATGCCCAACTGAGGAAAAACGGCTGTATTCAGTTAACCGCTGTTTTTATGGGGGCAAAATCGGAAAGTCTGGTCCGGCAATGTTGTGACCGCCCTGAGAAATATTCTGAGTTTATGACGGGTCTACAAGGAGCACGCAGTGACTGAACAGGTAACAGAGTATATGCATGAACTGGGCAAAAAAGCCCGGGAAGCCAGTGCAGAGGTGGCTAGAGCGAATACAGGTCTGAAAAACAAGGCCCTGCTGGCGATTGCTAATGAGCTGGAAGCGACTCGGACGTTGCTGCGTGAAGCTAACGCTATTGATCTGCAAAACGGTCTCGACCGAGGGCTGGATTCAGCGTTGCTGGATCGACTGGAACTGACGGATGCCCGTATTGATACCATGATCGAGAATTTGAGTCAGGTGGCTTCATTGCCTGATCCGGTGGGTACCATTGACGACCTCAAGTATGTTCCCAGTGGCATTCAGGTGGGTAAAATGCGTGTTCCGCTGGGAGTTATTGGCATTGTCTATGAGTCTCGACCCAATGTAACCATTGAGGCCGCCGGTCTCTGTCTGAAATCGGGTAATGCTGTGATTCTGCGTGGAGGCAGTGAGTCGATTGCTTCTAACAAGGCGATCGCTCAATGCATCCGCAAGGGCCTGGTGTCGGCTGGCTTGCCGGAAGCAGCAGTTCAGGTGGTGGAAACGACTGACCGTGAAGCCGTCGGGACTCTGATCAGTATGCCTGAGTATGTTGATGTCATCATTCCAAGGGGTGGCAAAAGCCTGATCGAACGCATCAGTTGTGATGCCAGAGTTCCTGTTATCAAACATCTGGATGGCATTTGTCATGTCTATATTGATGATCTGGCTGATCGGGAGAAAGCTCTGGCCATTGCCGTGAATGCCAAAACGCACCGTTACGGTGTATGCAATGCTATGGAGACCTTGCTGATCAACAGAGCCGTCGCTGCTGACTTGCTGCCGGAACTCGCTCAGCGCTACCAGATATTGGGGGTTGAACTCAGAGGCTGCCCGGAGGTCTGTGATATTATTCCGGGTGTTTTGGCTGCCACCGAAGAGGATTGGCAGACAGAATATCTGGCACCGGTGCTGTCCATTAAACTGGTCGGTAATATGAGTGAAGCTATTGAGCATATTAATCGTTACGGCTCTCATCATACCGACTCGATGATCACCGAGAGTTATACTCGGGGCCGTGACTTCCTCAGAGAAGTGGATTCTAGCTCCGTCATGATCAATGCCTCTACCCGGTTTGCAGACGGTTTTGAGTATGGCCTGGGAGCTGAGATTGGTATTTCTACGGACAAGATTCATGCCCGTGGCCCTGTTGGGCTGGAGGGGCTGACATCCCGAAAATATGTAGTATTGGGCGACGGTCATATCCGGAATTGACAGCCTCTCAAAGTAAGGGTTTTTGCGTTTATTCAAAAAAATTGCCATCAATCACAGTGGCAGTTAATGATCGCACACAGTGGTCACTGGTTATGTACTTAGGTACTTAATCAGCAAACAACTATGAAAAAAGCCTGTACAATTCATGTTCAGGCTTTTGATTTTTATTGAGTTCTAAAGAGATATATGCAATCTGAACAACTGAAACAACTGGTCATTGATGCTATTGAAGAGATGAAAGGCAACGACATTAACTGTCTCGACGTTTCTGAACTGACCAGCGTAACTGATTACATGATTATCGCCAGCGGTACTTCCAACCGTCATGTGAAGTCTGTAGCAGACCATGTAATTGACAAGTGCAAGCAAAATGGTGTTCGTCCTCTGGGTACAGAAGGTCAGGAAAAATCCGAGTGGGTCCTGGTCGATATGGGTGACGTTGTGATACACGTCATGATGCCGGCTACTCGTGCGTTCTATGACCTTGAACGTCTCTGGGAGCCCAGCGAGGAACAGCAGGCTACCGGGCAGTCTTGATGCGTGTTCGCCTAATCTCTGTTGGCTCAAAAATGCCAGCCTGGGTCGATGAAGGCTACAGGGAATACAGTCGGCGCCTGGGCTTTGACCTCAGGCTTGATTTGGTTGAGATTCCGCTGTGTCGGCGCAGCAAGGGAGCTGACGTCAGCCGCCTGCAGGAAAGAGAAGCCGGGCAAATGCTGGCGGCAGCAGGGCAGGGAGACCTGATAGTGGCCATGGAAATCATGGGGAAGCCCTGGTCGACGGAGAAGCTGGCAGACAATATGGGTGAGTGGATGCATTCTGGCCGTAATGTCAGCCTGATGGTCGGAGGGCCAGAAGGGCTTCATTCCAGTGTGTTGCTCCGGGCTGATCTCAGTTGGTCTTTATCGCCGTTGACTTTACCTCATCCCCTGGTGAGGGTGGTTGTTGCTGAACAGGTCTATCGTGCCTGGAGTATTCTCAAGAATCACCCTTATCACAAATAGACAGTAAAACTGATGCCGGTGAATACCTTAAAGGACCACAAAGCAGAGCAACGGATTGTTAGTATTCGAGTCTGGTTGGCACTGGTCTTCATGATCCTTTTGGTCATGCTGCTGGTTTCCAGACTTTTCTATCTTCAGGTGGTTAAATACGATGAGTTGGCCACCCAATCCGAAGAAAACCGTGTTCTATTGCAGACCGTGCCTCCGGTTCGTGGGCTTATCTATGATCGCGACGGCCGTTTGCTGGCGACTAACCGCTCCAGTCAGACGCTGGCTATTGTTCGGGAACGTGTAGAAGATCTTGATCAACTGCTCGACGATATTGCCTGGTTGATTCCTGTGACCGAGAATGAACGCAGCCGTTTCCTCGAGCAGATAACACGAAGCAGGCCTTTTGAGTCGGTCCCCCTCAAGTTTCGCCTGAACGACAAGCAGGTTGCTCTGATTGCTGTAAACCAGTTTCGCCTGCCGGGTGTTGAGATCAATGCCGAGCTGGTTCGTGAATACCCTGAAGGTAGCTCCTTCGCCCATAGCGTCGGTTATGTGGGACGAATCAATGAACGTGAGTTAAAGAATCTTGATCCGGCTCTCTACACCGGTACTTACACCGTCGGCAAGATCGGTCTGGAGCGTTTTTATGAGCCTGCACTTATAGGGAGGCCGGGCTATCAGGAGGTTGAAGTCAATGCCCGCGGGCGGGTGACCAGGGTGCTGAGCCGTGTCAACCCGACACCCGGAAAAGATCTTCAGCTGTATATTGATACCGATTTGCAAAATGCCGCTATCAAAGCGATGGACGGAAGAAGAGGTTCTGTCGTAGTGCTTGATCCCAAGACCGGTGGTGTGATGGCTATGGTGAGCAATCCGGCGTTCGATCCCAACCTGTTTGTGACCGGAATCGATTACGTAACATTTAATGATCTGAATACGGACATTGAAAAGCCGCTCTATAATCGTGCGACATTGGGTGAGTACCCACCGGCTTCCACGATCAAGCCACTGGTAGCGTTGGGGCTGCTGGCCAATAACGTAGTGGATAAGAATGAAAAAATCTACGACAAAGGCTGGTTCCAACTTCCGGGCAGTGATCACCGTTTCCGTAACTGGAATCGAAAGGGTGATGGCTGGATTAATCTGAGTCAGGCGATCCTGCGCTCCAATGATACGTTTTTCTATAAAATGGCTGAAAAAATGGGGATTGATCGTCTCCATGATTTTCTCAGTCAGTTCGGTATGGGGCGAGAAAGCGGTATTGATATTCATGAAGAGAGAACCGGTCTGCTGCCTTCAACAGAGTGGAAGCAGGGCGCTTATGGACAGCCCTGGTATCCCGGAGAAACCGTTATTGCCATTATTGGTCAGGGCTACATGTTATCGACTCCCATGCAGTTGGCTGAATCGGTTACATTGATTGCCAACCGGGGTAAACATGTACAACCTCGCCTGGTGAAGGAAGACATTCCAGAGTTACAAAGCCCCGAATGGGGGCACGATATTGAGCTGGATAACCATTATTGGGATCTGGTCATCAGTGGCATGGAGAAAGTGGTCAGTTACAATCGGGGCACCGCTTATTGGCGAATTGGCCGTGACTTGAAGTATCGAATGGCAGGCAAAACCGGTACCGCTCAGGTGGTCAGTATTCCTCAGGGTGAAGAATATGATGCTGAAAAACTCAAGGAGTTCGAGCGGGATCATAGTCTGTTCGTGGCTTTTGCGCCTATTGAAGATCCCCAGATAGCGATGGCTGTGGTATTGGAGAACAGCAATGGTGCAGCCAACGTAGCCAGGGATGTGATGGACTTTTATCTCCTCCCCAGACTCGCCAGAGCCGAACAGAAGAAAACCAGTGCTGACAACAAGAGGACCACACAATGACCGGTCAGGATTTTGTTCGCCAGCTAGATGAAGGGCAGGGCTTTCACAAGGCACCTGACTGGTCAGAGCGCTTGCATATCGACTTTATGCTGATAGGTTTTGTGGTCATTGTCTGCGGAGCCGGTCTGTTTATTTTATACAGTGCCAGTGGGCAAGATATGAGCATTGTCATTCGACAAGCCATCTATATGCTCATTGGGTTTGTTGGCATGATTATCATTGCCCAGATTTCACCTCGACTGCTGATGCGGCTGTCACCGTGGATATATATTGGCGGTGTCGCTCTCCTGATCGCTGTGTTGATCATGGGGATTCACTCCAAGGGGGCACAGCGCTGGATTCAATTACCTTTTATTCGCTTTCAGCCCTCTGAAATCATCAAGCTGGTTATGCCGATTGTAGTGGCGACTTATGTTTCAAAGCGACAGCTGCCGCTTTCTTTAAAAAATATTGTCGCTGTAATGATCTTGATTGGTATTCCAGTCGTGCTGATTGCCAGGCAGCCCGACTTGGGGACCTCCCTGCTGATTGGTGCTTCAGGCCTGTTTATATTACTGCTGGCGGGGTTGAGGAAGCGACTGATTTTTTCTGCGATTATGCTGGCCGTTCCTTCTATCTGGGGTTTTTGGCATTTTGTCATGCTTAACTATCAGAAGCAGCGGGTGCTGACCTTTCTCAATCCCCAGAGTGATCCCTGGGGTGCAGGCTGGAATATTATCCAGTCAAAAATTGCCATTGGATCGGGTGGGCTATATGGGAAAGGCTGGTTGTTGGGAACCCAGTCGCATCTGGACTTTCTGCCGGAGAGTCATACTGACTTTATTATCGCGGTATTGGCGGAAGAGTTTGGCCTGATGGGATGCCTGATTCTACTGGCATTATATGCACTGATTATCGGTCGAGGCCTTTTTATAACACTCAGGGCTCAGACTCTGTTTGGCAGACTGCTGGCAGGTAGTATTACCCTGACGTTTTTCGTCTACATCTTTGTCAATATTGGTATGGTGAGCGGCCTGCTACCTGTGGTCGGGGTGCCTTTGCCTCTGGTGAGTCGGGGAGGAACCTCGCTGGTTACCCTGATGGCAGGGTTTGGTCTGTTGATGTCGATACAGACTCATAAAACATTTCTGGGGCAAAGTCGGTAATTGCAGGGAAAACCCTCTTTTTCATAAGTTCGTTCCCTATCAAATGATTACGCAGGCGACAGCCTCCGTTTAGGTTAAATGTTGCTCGCATGAGCTATACTCACAGGCATTCAGTCAGTCGCTAAACGTTGAGTGTTTGTCATGCAACCTGTTCAGTTTCAGGGCATCCTGCGGGCAGCAACTACCCTGCCCCCCGGTCAGTTCGATGTTCTTCACAAAATGCTCCCCCCAATATCAGTCGTCTGCAAGCAGGAAGACGACAGCGGGTTCCGGCTGCTGGAAAGGTTTAGGTGCAATCTTGACCAACACCCCAATTGTTCATACGGCGTTAAAGCACTGGCGAACTCACGCAGTTTAGGAGCGCCGTATGGGCTTAAACGATATCACAAGATCCGTTCGTTCTCACAAGAGGGCTTTTTTACATCAGGTTTCTCTGCATTGGGCAAAGCAACATTTAACTTAAATAAAGCCGGTACGCTAGTTGTCTCTCCGTGACTGCTGTAAAGTAGACATTATCCCGTATGAAGTTCAATCAGCTAACGGCATTCATCTGAGTAGTAGCAGGGAGGGCATATGGCCTTAAGAAGGGTAAAAGAATTTTTAGGACTGCCGCCATTTCGACTCATGGTTGCAGGTGTATTGTTCAGTGGTTGTCTTTTAGCGGCACCGGCAATGGCTGCTGATTCTAAAAAGGCAGTCGATGATAAGCCTGATTATGCGCTTCAACCAGAAGTAAAGGCGTTTATTGATGACTTGGTCAAGAACGAACAGTTTTCTCGCAAGGAGCTGCAGGACATTCTGGGTAAGGCTAACAAGTCTGACAGAGTACTTGAGTTAATCAGCAGGCCAGCTGAGAAGCGTCTGGAGTGGAAGGACTACCGAAAGATTTTTATGACCCCGGAGCGAGTAGACCTTGGCGTGACCTTCTGGGAGGCGCACCAGAAAACGCTCTCCAAAGTTGAAAAGGAGTATGGTGTCCCTGCGGATGTGATTGTGGCCATTATCGGCGTTGAAACTTACTATGGTCGCCAGACCGGTGGCTTTAAGGTTCTCGATGCGCTGTCTACTCTGAGCTTCGATTATCCTCCGCGCAGCAAGTTTTTCACCCAGCAGCTGAAAGAATTTCTTATTCTGACCCGCGAGCAGGAACTGGATGCTTCAGATCTGACCGGCTCTTATGCTGGCGCCATGGGTATACCCCAGTTTATGCCCTCAAGTTACAGGGCTTACGCGGTAGATTATACCGGTGATGGTCAGTCAAATATCTGGAAGCAGGAAGAAGATGCTATCGCCAGCGTTGCCAATTATCTCCGCGAAAATGGCTGGAGAGCCGGCAAGCCTATTGCCAGCAAGGCGAAGGTTACTGGAAGCCAATATGAGAAAGCGGTGTCTGACTCCGTCAGGCCGAAAAAAACCCTGAAGCAGCTGGAAGGTTCTGGCTGGCGTCCAGAGGCCCCTGTACCAGACACTGCCAAGGCAGCTGCCATCAAGCTTGAAGGTGAAAAGGGGCCGGAGTACTGGCTGGGGATGCATAATTTCTATGTCATTACGACGTACAACCGCAGCAAACTTTATGCAATGGCCGTTTATCAGCTAGCGAGGGATGTAAAAACCGGCTATACAACATCAGTGTCAAAGTCTGGAAGGACATTAGCCGGAAAGCAATCTAAATAGTCTGAGCCTTCTGGTTCATGAACAAAGGCACCGTTTTTATGCTTCGGGCGTAAAAGCGGTTTTCTTTTTTTTTTGTCACAGATATTCGTTCAGGCTCTGTAGCCTAAGGCAGAATAACGTTAAAGCGCCATATCCTATGAAATTGATAATCAGAGCAAGATCTATAGCAGGAAGCCTTCTGGGACTGACCTTTCTTCTGTTAAGTGGTTGTGTGACTGTTGAGGACGGGCCTCCCACAGAGAAAAGGGATGTCAGCCAGATCCCTGATGCCATTCCTGTCACCCATGATGGTCAGTTCAAGGATTCTCCCTATGAACTCAATGATGTGACCTATACCCCCATGAAGAGTGCCAAAGGCTATCAGGAAAAAGGCAAGGCCTCATGGTATGGCTCCAAGTTTCATGGCAAGCAGACGGCTAACGGTGAAATTTACGATCTTTATGGTATGACTGCGGCGCACAAGACTTTGCCTCTGCCTTCCTATGTCAAGGTCACCAACAGTCACAATGGCAAGTCGGTTGTACTTCGGGTCAATGATCGTGGGCCTTTCCATGGTGATCGGGTTATTGATCTCTCCTATGCCGCTGCCGTCAAGCTGGGGTTCGCCAAAAAGGGAGTGACTGATGTGCTGATAGAGGGGATAGATGTGAGATCCCTTGCTGCCGCTAAAAGCACTGAAGCAGCTAATGGGGGTGATAATAATCAACTGCTCTTTGTGCAACTGGCAGCGCTAAAAAATTACCACTACGCACAGGTATTGCGTCGGCAGGTGGCTGAAACCATAGGCAGTGATATCAAGGTGGTGAAAGGGGATGAGGAGCCTGATCCCTTTTACCGTGTCAGGATTGGACCGATTCAAACGATCGAGCATCTGGAGGAACTCCTTGATAAGCTCGATGAAGGTGATTTTGACGTGCCATACCTGATTTACGAAGATGCATCTGAGGCCATCAGGGAGTAGTCTGAGTCAGGTTTTTTTAGTCGGTCAGGCCTATGTTCCAACCGGGGGCTGGTAGACTTTAACTGAGCAGACCATGAACACATTACATTCTATTTTCAATGCTTCCCTTAAACTCATTAGTCGGTAACATTATAATGGCCGACAACAGTGAATTTCAGAGCTAATTTCTATAATGATCAAACGATTAAATCCTGTCCGGGCCAGTCATGAGCGATTGAAAAGTGTAGCTGGATGGGTGCTCATGGTGTTTATTCTGGCGACCGGAACCGTTCGGGCTCAGGCTGCTGCCCTGATTCCTGCTGCACCCAAGATCGCTGCTAACAGTTTTGTATTGATGGATGCTGACAGCGGAGAAATTCTGGCCTCCGATAATGCGGATGACACCTCTCACCCCGCCAGCCTGACCAAAATGATGACCGCTTACATCGCCGAGGTTGAGCTGGCTGCTGGCAATATTCATCGCGATGATGAGGTTCTGATCAGCGAAAAAGCCTGGAAAATGGGCGGCTCGACCATGTTTGTAGAGGTGGGTGAGCGGGTTCCGGTGCAGGAACTGTTAAAAGGTATCATTATTGTCTCCGGTAATGATGCCAGTGTCGCGATAGCTGAGCACATTGCCGGCAGTGAAGACGCCTTTGTCCAGCTTATGAACAATACGGCCAAACGACTGGGGATGATTAACTCCCATTTTATGAATGCATCCGGCTGGCCTGCGTCTGATCACTATTCCACTGCGAGGGATCTTGCGATACTGTCTCGTCACATTGTCAAAGATTACCCGGAGTATTATGAGCTTTATGCTCAGAAGTATTACCAATACGGTACCAACAAGAAAACCGGCAAGCCATTGCGTCGTCAGGCAAACAGAAACCGTCTTTTATGGAGTAACCCCAATGTGGACGGTTTAAAAACAGGCCATATTGAAGCCAGTGGATATGGTCTGGCGGCTACTGCAAAACGCGATGGACGTCGTCTGATTACTGTTATCCTGGGTGCCAATGGAGAGAAACAGCGTGCTGCTGAGGCACAGAAACTACTGACCTATGGCTTCCGTTTCTTCGAAAATGTGGATGTCAAAAAAGGTGGCGTAACGCTTGAAACTGTCCCGGTCTGGAAGGGGACACAGGATCAGGTAGACATTGCCATCGATAAGGACTTGATTGTCACAGTTCCCAGGCATACCGGTAAGAAACTGAAAGCGACGATGGATATTGATCCCATTATTGAAGCGCCAGTCGAAGCTGGCCAGCAGCTGGGTACACTGAAAGTGACTATCGATGATGAGATCGTCAAAGAAGTCCCTCTCAGAGCAGAAACTGCGATAGAGCGTGGTGGTTTCTTCAAGCGTCTCTGGGACAGCATCGTGCTGTTCTTCAGGGGGTTGTCCTGAGCGTTCAGTGGCAGTGTCCAGTGAGTGAAATACTAATATCTTCAGGCTTGATGAGTCTGAAGGTATTTCATTTATCAACAGTGTAAAAAATGACCGATCAAGAAGCGCTAAAAATTGAATTTCCCTGCGATTACGAAATCCGTATCGTGGGTAATGCTGCTCCGGATTTTCAGGAAGCTGTCTGCGCTATCGTTAAGCAGCATGCTCCGGATTACGATGGCAACTTCCGGCTGAAAGAGAGCCGTACCGGCAAGTATACTTCTGTCATGGTGACTATTCTCGCCACCGGAGAGCCTCAGCTGAAAGCGATCTTCGAAGACCTTAAAGCTACTGGCCGGGTGCAAATGGTACTTTGATGAAGCTGAATATCCGCTATCTGGGCAGGCAGCCCTACGAGCCCGTGTTCGAGGCTATGAAGGCATTTTCCGAACAGAGAGATGAGCAGACGGTTGATGAGTTC
The DNA here is from genome assembly GCF_024606245.1 of Endozoicomonas sp. SESOKO2. NCBI lineage: Bacteria > Pseudomonadati > Pseudomonadota > Gammaproteobacteria > Oceanospirillales > Endozoicomonadaceae > Endozoicomonas > Endozoicomonas sp. SESOKO2. The sequence continues at coordinate 3,237 of NZ_JAHHPQ010000750.1, read as the reverse complement.
TGGTTTGTCGAGCACGATCCTGTCTTTACTCAGGGGCAGGCCGGCAAACCCGAGCATGTTCTGGCACCCGGAGATATTCCCGTGGTTCAGGTGGATCGCGGAGGTCAGGTTACTTATCACGGTCCGGGTCAGCTGGTGGTCTATCTGCTGATGGATGTTCGCCGCTCAGGCAGTGGTCCCAGAAAAGTGGTGTCAGCTATTGAGAATGCCATCATCAAAGTGCTTGCAAGCTATGGTGTAGAATCCTGCGCCAGACCTGACGCCCCCGGTGTTTATATTGATGGTGCCAAAATTGCGGCCCTGGGGCTGCGATTCAGGCAGATGAGAAGTTATCATGGACTGAGTATCAATCTGGATATGGATCTGGAGCCGTTTACCCGCATCAACCCCTGCGGTTATGAGGGTTTACAGGTCGCCCAGCTCAGGGAGTTTCAAAATCCTGTACAATGGGATGAAGTGAGCAGTCGCTTACTTGAGTGTCTCATGAAGGAACTTGGGTATAATGAGGCGCAAACACTAAAGGAAGAAGCAGAGCTTGATCTGGCTCAAGAGGCCTGAGCAATCTGTCTCCAAATTCAAGTTAGTGAACGAACGGGTTCACAAACGGTACAACTGATCGACATAACTGGGATTCTATGACCGATAGCAACCTGATTCCAACCGTCCAGATTCCGGCTGTTACCATTCAGAGTGGCGAGAAATTTGTCAATGAAAAAGGCATTACCGCCATCAAGAATGGCATCAAGGCCAGCAGTCGCTCCGATGAAGCGGTTCAGCCTTTTATGCGCAAGCCGGATTGGTTGAGAATCAAGCCCAGGTACGGCAGCAAGTTCAAAGAAGTCAAAGAGACTGTTCATGAGCACAAACTGAGTACCGTTTGTGAAGAGGCCATGTGCCCCAACATCAATGAGTGCTGGAGTTCCGGTACCGCCACTATCATGCTGATGGGCGATGTCTGCACCCGTGCCTGTCGCTTCTGTGCGGTGAATACCGGGAACCCCAAAGGCTGGCTGGATAAGGAGGAGCCGGACCACACGGCCAACAGCGTAAAACTGATGAACCTGAAATACCTGGTTCTGACCTCTGTTAACCGTGATGACCTTGAAGATGGCGGTGCCGGTCATTATGCCGCCGTCGTAAAACGGGTGAAGGAAGTCAATCCTGAAACCGACGTTGAAGCGCTGACACCGGATTTTTTGGGTGTATTGGCAGATGTAGAAACTGTGGTTGACAGCGGTATTGCCGTTTTCGCTCAGAACGTTGAAACCGTTAAACGACTGACACATCCTGTTCGTGACCCGCGTGCCAGCTATGAACAGACGCTCGCTGTTCTGGCTCACTCCAAAAAATACCGACCCGATGTACTCACCAAAACCAGCCTGATGCTGGGTCTGGGTGAAACCGAGGACGAAATCATTGAGACTATGAATGATCTCAGGGCCATTGATTGCGATATCCTGACTCTGGGCCAGTATCTGCAACCCACCAAAAACCATTTGCCAATTGAACGTTACGTGACGCCCGAAGAGTTCGAGAAGTATCGTCAGTGGGGCCTGGAAAGAGGTTTTGTTGAAGTCGTGGCCGGTGCCCTGGTGCGCTCAAGTTATCGTGCTGAGCAGGTGTTGCAGAAGAATAATGTGGGCCTGGGCCAATGAGTGACAGCAAACCATCAGTCACTCATCTGTAGTTCAGTGATTTTCAACGTACTAACGCTATGGAAGGTCTGGATGGTCAACACATGGCCATCCATGCTGAAGGTGGCTGAATTGATTGTACCATGATCTGAAATGATGGCTTTTTCTTTCCAGGTTTCATCGTTCTGCCGACCATAAATTTTCGCCGTGCCATCGTAACCGGCGGTGATCACATGTTGGCTATCGGGGCTGAATGTGGCTGAGTTGACAATATCGTCATGGGAAATGATGGCTTTTACTTCCCATGAACCACCGTCCTTCAGGCCATAGATTTTCGTCTCGTCGTCATCACTGGAGGTCTGCAAATAGCGGTTATCGGGGCTGAATGTGGCTGAGTTGACCTCTTTTTTATGGGAAATGATAGCTTTTTCTTCCCATGATCCATCGTCATTCAGGCCATAGACTTTCACCTTGTGATCATTACTGGTCGTCATCACATGGCGACCGTCGGCGCTGAAGGTGGCTGACCTGACACAACCGTCATGAGAAATAATAGCTTTTTCTATCCATGACCCATCGTTGTTCTTGCCATAGATTTTCGCTTTGCCATCAAAACTGGCGGTCACCACATAGCGGCCATCGACACTGAAGGTGGCCGATACTACTAAAAGCCTGTGGGTAATGATGGCTTTTTCTGCCCATGACTCATCGTCCTCCCGGCCATAAATTTTCACCACGCCATCTCCACTGGCGGTCACCACATAGCGGCCATCAGTGCTGAAGGAGGCTGAAGCGACCAAGTCATTATGGGAAATAATGGCTTTTTCTTCCCATGATCGTTCGTCTTTCTTGCCATAGATTTTCACCTTGCCGTCTCCACTGCCACCGGCAGTCACTACATAGCGACTATCGGCACTGAAGGTGGCTGAAATGACTCCGGCGTTATGGGAAATGATGGCTTTTACTTCCCATGAGCCATCGTCTTTCTTGCCATAGATTTTCGCCTTGCCGTCTTTACTCCAGCTCATCACATAGCGGCTATCTGCGCTGAAGATGGCTGATATGAGGAAGTTATCATGGGAAATAGTGGCTTTTTCTTCCCATGATTGTTCGTCTTTCTGGCCGTAAATTTTCGCCTTGCCATCTACACCAGCTGTCACTACATAGTGGCCATCGGCACTGAAGGTGACGGATCTGAGACCACAATGGGAAAAAGTGCCTTTTGCTTCCCATGATCCATCGCTCTTCTGGCCATAGATTTCCAGCGTTTTATAATTCCTGACACTCACCAGATGGCGGCCATCGGTACTGAGAGTGGCTGAGCCGGTCGCGCCATAAGAGGGGAGGGTGGCTTTTGTCTCTAATGCAAATGTTTTACATTGATTCATCAGTTTAGTGAGGGTGGAAAAGAACAGAGCGGGAAAATGAATACTCCCATGGCGATCCATGATTGACTTGATTAATGCCTCATCCTTGGTAAAACGTCTCAACCATTTCTGGAGTTCATCTTTATCTTTTGCAGTGACGATTGTTTTTATTAGCGCCTGGTGTGATGAAGCAAACCGGCGAAACCATGCCCTTGCCATTGAATCATCATTTTTGA
>NZ_JAHHPQ010000749.1:0-1554 GCF_024606245.1 Endozoicomonas sp. SESOKO2 | reverse complement strand
GCAGAAGGAGATTATTCCGGCGAAGTTCATAGCGTTGTTGAAGCACCCGAATCTTTATGTGAAAGAGAGGGTGTGGACAACCCAAAGCTCTTGATTGTTATTAGGGGTTAATCAAGCCGTATAACACAGGGGATATACCGCGCGTGAGTTCTAATATCATTAACAATCGTACTAATTAACATACGCATAGCAGACAAGAAAAAGAGAGAAAAAAAATGGGTACAAGCTCGAAGTAGTTTATAGCCCATAATTGTCAGGGCACTCTCGCAATGAGTGCCCTGACAATACAGTTATTAAGCTGCTTTTTTACGATTAAATATTTAGTCAATATTGATTCCCTCTGGCTGCATAAGATTTATTAACTCATCATTGGCAGCCAAAATTTCGTCATGACATTGCTGAATATATTCTAAGGAGATCTCGTGACGCTCTCTCTGTGACTTTTTCCTATGTAACTCTATCATCACAGTCGATGACCCATCAGAGCTAGACATTACTCCATGAACGATTTTGTTTCTCTTTGAAATAAAACCGTTTCCAGAAGAAGCATTCTTTTTAAATCGTTGAAGAAGCGCCCTTAACTTTTCACTGTTCTCATAGTGATCAAGAAGTGATATGGCCAATTCAATTTTAGGTCGTATATCCATAGGACCTGTTATCATTACTCCAACATCTTTCTCTAAAGATAACTGGCTCCAGATAACATTCGAAATCAAGTAATCAAAGTAAGAGTAATGAGTACAAATGTACCCTACCAGCTCAGCACGTTTTTGGACGTTTAGAGGATCATCGATCATAATGCAGACTCTCTGTGCAGCCAATGCGTGGTTTGAGAAACTCTAAATTTAGAACAGACAATGCTGTTGTGAAAGCACAATGACAACTCATACCAGGCCTATTGTTGCTGGTCGAAATTTGCTTTTATGGAAGGAAAAGTTGCGATGAATGCACCTCAAAAAAGTGGTAGATTAGGCCTAACAGCCCGATTTAAATGACATACAGGTGACATAACAAAGCAAAATTAGTGCATTCTGGCATACTCAAGCCGTTTATAACTTATTGTTTTTAAAGGTTTTATATGTATGCCCGTCGAGCTTGTAATCAGTGGGTCCCGAGTTCGACTCTTGGTGCCGGCACCATACAAAGCCCTGTAAAATCAGGCACTTAAAGGCCTCGGCATAGTTCGAGGCTTTTTTGTATCTGAAGCTTGTCTTGGCAGTTGTCTTGGCAAACTGCAAGATAGCCTGCAGAAGTTCTATCTCTTCTCGCTTCTGAGTAAGACTGGCTGATTTCCACTGTTATTTTTTCTCACCCGTCCATCACTTTTGAAATGTAACTCATAAGCTTGGCTCTTTTGAAAAACGATTGGGTAAGCCTGTTTAATCAGTATCGGCAGATGCCTTTTGGATGCCGTGCCAGTCCAGAACACATGAGAGTGGACAGCACTTGTCGCTCAAACATAATCAATATTAATTTTGATTTACCTACTTTAAGAAAGTTCAATAGAACCGCGAGCTTTCATTGAATGCAAAAGCTGGTCAGGTGGGGGGGGGC
>NZ_JAHHPQ010000748.1:0-1114 GCF_024606245.1 Endozoicomonas sp. SESOKO2 | reverse complement strand
ATAACAAGCCCCGAGTTTCATCGACCACCTTGTCTACCTCTTTTTGTCGTTCTTCGGGAAATTTTTCAAGCAACCGATTTAGACGCTGTTGCCCCTGAGTCAGATGTGCAAACCTCGGGGGAAACCGACGCAATTGATAAAATTTAAACAAACCAGGTTCCACCCCCAATACATTCCAAGTTTGGATTGCCGTAACAATAAGGGTGTTCAGGTCATTTGTATAAAGTGCAGGTTTATCTGACGTGCCCACAAAAGACTTAATCTCACCATTGACTCGCAATCGACCAAGTTGCTCATCATCCAAGCCGTAGGTTATGTGCAAAAAAAACTGCACCATATTGTCATTGGTAAGGGGGTCTTTGTCCGCATAGTATCCGTTACCAGCCAACATGGGGAATTCCAACAATGTTTCCAGATCGTGCAACATGAATGACTCACAGCCAAAGCCACTGCCCTGACGTTCAGGCAGGAAGTAAAACCGGGAATCAGTGAAGCCATGATGTCTTAACGCCAGTGTTAAAGCTAAAGTGACAAAATGTGCCAGGAGCGAATAAACTTGATCTTCGTAGTAACGCTTAAAAACACTTAAACTATCAACGACAAAAACACGATAAAGTCCTTCAGTATTTTTCCGGATAGAAACAATGCTGACGTGGCCCGCATGGTCCTGAAAAATAAATTGTTTAGATTGACTTGCTGCCATTAACGACAGCTGGGTTATAAATAACCCAACCAGCTGCTGAAGACACTGAGGGTAGCCCAGTCGAGCTTGCATATACCTTAGAGTTAACGGCGGTCTGGCAGCATTGACAATGCTGTCTACTAACGACTGTTTGGGCACCCCTTCAGGTAATACAAGCTCCGGAATCGCATATCTGGCAAATACTCTGATTAAATCTTCTGGCAGGCTCGCAAGCCTCGGATATTCAAGTAAAACGTGTGACATTTCACCTCCTTCCAGCTTCCCGGGAAAATGATGCTTAAGTAGCCTCAGAATCGCTTTCCAACGGTATTTACCACTCTCCAGAGAGCCCTTCTCCTCCAAAATATTGGGGGATGCCGCATACAATCTTTCCAATTCTGCATTAAAGTCATCAATATTTTTTTTCTGATC
>NZ_JAHHPQ010000083.1:0-6662 GCF_024606245.1 Endozoicomonas sp. SESOKO2 | reverse complement strand
TTTTGAGGTGTGCCTCGGTGACCAAGTATGGAGCAGAGTGAATGACAGGCAATCGATGGCAATAGGTAAGCCGAGTGACCGGACAGCGTTTCATAGGCCCAGGGAGAAATATTTCTTTCCAGAAAAGGAACTTCCTGACCCGAACTGTTTATTCTTGTTTCCAGTGTTTCTTTCCACGGCCATACTTTTCCGAGGGCACCCAGCATCAAGCCCGTCAAGAGCGACAGAGCCAGATCACGATGCTGTTTTAACAGCCAGGCAAGGACATGAGAAAATGTCAGCAACCCGACAATACATCCAGATCCAAATGCTGTCAGCGCCAGAATATCCAGACCTTTCACGGCAGCTAAAACAGCGGGGTACAACCCCATCAACAGCAGGATAAAACTGCCGGAAATGCCCGGCAAAATCATTGCAGATATAGCAATACAGCCGGCAAAGAACAACATCAGGTAGGAAGGAGTCAGAGATGTAGGCGTCAGTCTCCCGATAAAATAAGAGACACAACAACCGAATACAAGAAGTATCATGGAGGAGACACTCCAACTCTTTATCTGTTTGAGCATATGAATGCCTGAAATCAATATCAGGCCAAAGAGAAAAGACCAGATGAGTTCCGGGTAGCCTTCCAGCAGGTACGTAATTAGATGGGCAAAACTCAGTATACTGAACAAGATTCCGCCAAACAGCAGAATCAGAAAATTCCCATCAATATACTTCCAACACTCAGCAATCCCTTCGGATTTAAGCTTGATCAGTAAACCGGGATTAATACTCTTCAAGGCATTTAACAGGCGATCATAGATACCGGTAATAAAGGCAATGGTACCTCCTGAAACGCCAGGAACGACATCGGCAGCCCCCATAGCTATCCCCCTGAGCAAAATACTCAGACCTTCTTTCATTTTTGACATAATCCAACCTGTCTTATTCTGTAAAGCGTAAATCAGTATCAGACCCGTTTATCTTTTCAGAGTAATCTCAATGACTTTCATTCATGAAACACGAAGAAGTGTATTATTTCTGAACCCCATCCAGCAATGGCACAAAGCGCACGGCTTCGAGCATTTCTTTCTTGAAGGTATCTCCCTGACGGGTGATCAGCAATAAGTCCTGAACACCGCGACCTCCAACTGGAATAATTAGACGACCATTACCCTCCGATAACTGCTGCAATAGCTCCTCAGGTATCTGATCCGGGGCAGCTGTTACAATGATTCCATCAAAGGGGCTCATGACTGACCAACCCATACCACCATCGCTGAGTTTAAGCTGAGCATTGTGAATAGACAGCGTTCTGAGCAGTTTCTTTGCTCGCTCATGAAGGGGTTTGATTCGCTCAACAGAGTATACTTTCTTTACCAGCGGCGAAAGAACCGCTGTCTGATAACCTGACCCTGTACCTATTTCAAGTACTCTGTCGAGTGGACCTGCTGCCATGAGAGCCTGTGTCATTCTTGCCACAATATAAGGTTGTGACAGTGTCTGCCCAAAGCCAATAGGCAGGGCAGTATCTTCATAAGCTCTGTGAGACAGGGCTTCATCCACAAACAGATGTCTCGGTGTGTTGCGAATAACCTCAAGGACATCGGTAGAGTCGATCCCCTGATCTGAAAGTCGATTGATCAGACGCTCCCGGGTTCTCCGTGAGGTCATTCCTATACCATGAATATCAATCTCTTTCATATCAGCTGCCCAGCCATTCACTGAGCTGAGAAAGCGTTGAATGATGAGTCTGGTCATACTGAAGGGGTGTCACTGAGACTAAACCTTCAGCAATAGCATAGAAATCAGTGCCCTTGCCCGCATCCTGTCCCTTACCGACAGGAGCAATCCAGTAAACGGGCTTTCCCCTGGGATCCATTACTTTTAAAGGTTTCTCCGGTCTTTCCCTGTGCCCTAAACGAGTCACCGCCATGCCCTTGAGCTCTTCATAGGGTCTATCAGGAACATTAACATTTAACAGGGTTCCTTCTGGCAGGGATAATTGCGCAAGTCTGAGAATCAAATCTCTGACAACCTTGCCTGCTGTAATAAAACCTTGCTCTCCCTTGCCACAGGCAGATACAGCAATGGCAGGCAACCCCATAAAACGGCCTTCCAAAGCGGCACCTACCGTCCCTGAATAAAGAACATCATCACCCAGGTTGACACCATGATTGATACCGGAAACGACAATATCAGGCTTTTGCTCCAACAATGCATTGACCGCCAAATGAACGCAATCAGCCGGTGTTCCATCGACACTGTTAAAACCATTGGAATGTTCAGTCACCCTCAGGGGACGCCCCAGAGTCAATGAACTGCTCAAGCCCGAGCTGTTTCTATCAGGAGCAAAGACAATTCGCTCACCCACGCCTTCGAGTGAACTGTAAAGGGTGGCCAGCCCGTTGGCTGCGACACCATCATCATTACTTAGCAGTATTCTCATCAAATCTTCCTTCAATGCATTGCATAGCTTCCCTTAACACCGCTGTTGCAAAGCAGCCTTTTGGCAGAGAAAATTCAAGCTGGATACAATCACCTGATAACCATTTCCAGTTCATGGCTGCAGGCATTAGACGAATGGCTCTCCTCTCATGCTTTAAACCTGCTTGCTCCAGGCCCTTACTCAACAACGGGTTGCGACCTGAAATCCTTTTTTCCATCTTTCTGCAATCCGATCCGGAAAGCAACTCCCCTTGCCCCCACAGAGGAGCTGTCAATGAGACTTCTCCGGCTTCAATTCTTGTCATCAGGTTCTGGTCATGATCCCGCAGGATCAGACTACCACTGTCTTGAAAACCAGGTACATCACCCTCAAGGTAGCGGGTCCAGTTTTTCTGACTGACACGCTCAGAAAGGATCTGATTAAATATCCAGGATCGTGCTGCAGACAGATACATAGAGCGTTTGTTTTTATCAACCCTCAAATGACCGGAAAACATCAGTAACGCCCGATCAACGTTAGCCCCCTCAAGACCAAAGCGTTGTTCTCCAAAATAGTTAGGCACACCCTGATTGGCGATGACCCTCAGACGTTCATCCAACAACGCTTGCGAGATATCCACATGCCGCAAAGTGATGATAAAACGGTTGCCTTTCAGTGCACCAGTCTTGAGCTTTCTCCCATGTCGGGTGGCAGCGATAATATCCAACGACTCACTGTTCAGCTCAGACCATTGAGGAGAGTCTTGTCCGGGCAGCCAGACACTAAACCACTGACGTGTAACACCATGACGATCCTTGCGCCCCGCGTAACTGACTGCAGAGCGTTTTACGCCAGCAAACCTGGAAAGTTGTCCTGCTACCCAATCGGTATTTTCTCCAGTTTTCTGAACATTGATATAGGCATGTTCCCCTTCACCTTCCGGTACAAAGGGCAGCTCTTCTTCAACAATGAAATCTTCAGGCAGGGACTTGAAAGTACATCGTCCCAAAGGACCACCCCAGGAGTAAGCCCAGGATGATGTGTAAGAAACTTGATTCATTAAACAATAATCTTTTTGGGTAAAATGCAAACTGATCAGGAAAGTTGTCGCTTGCTGTGAGCCAGAAGCACCACTGCATGAACTGCAATACCTTCCTCTCGGCCGATATAACCCAATTTCTCTGTTGTCGTTGCTTTTACATTGACAGCTTCAGTTTCAATCTGAAGATCTTTGGCAAGGTTTTCCCTCATGGCTGGAATATGAGGAGCCATTTTTGGCACCTGGGCAACAATGGTACTATCGACGTTGATCACCCGATAGCCCTTTTCATGAATCAGTACCACCACATGCCTGAGAAGCTGTCGGCTATCAATTCCCTTATACCTGGAATCTGTATCCGGGAAATGCTGCCCGATATCACCCAGGGCAGCCGCTCCCAACAACGCATCACAGACGGCGTGAAGGAGAACATCACCATCAGAATGGGCTAAAAGCTTATGGCTGTGATCAATACCGACCCCACCCAAAAAGACCTTGGCCTCAGCCGTTGTTTCATCGGAAAAACGGTGCACATCAAAACCGTGACCAATTCGCATCATACCGTCTCAATCAGTTTGTCTTGCTGTTGAATGTAAAGAGCCGCAAGTGTTAGATCAGCACTTCGGGTCACCTTGATATTATCGCTGTGCCCTTCGACCATCAGCGGCCTGAATCCAGCGTATTCAATCGCGCTGGCTTCATCCGTGACAGGCATTTCATCATCCAGTGCTTTTTTGAGCGCGTCGTAAAGCAGCTTCACCCGAAACATCTGTGGCGTCAGGGCGTGCCAAAGAGCATTCCTGTCAACGGTCTCCGTCACTTCTCCAGCAGATGAAGTACGTTTCATAGTGTCTCTGACAGGTATTCCCAGCAAACCACCAATGGTATGGTCAGTTAACTGTTCTACCAACCACTCCAGGTCAGAGTGACGTATACAAGGTCTGGCCACATCATGAACCATCACCCAATCCTCGGCATCTGCCAACTCAGACAGGGCTTTCAGTCCATTCAGGACGGAATGGTAACGCTCATCCCCGCCCTGCACCAACATGATTCGCGGATCCCTTAACAGCTCAATCTCCTTGTAGCACTCATCTTCAGCACCAATGACAACAATCAGCTTCTCCAAAACAGAAAAGCTGATTAGACGTTCAATGGTATGCTCCATCAAGGTGCGACCATGAATCTCAAGATACTGTTTGGGAATTGCACTCTGCATGCGACGACCCACCCCGGCGGCAGGGATAATCGCCCAAAAACGGGGTTCATGAGGATTACTCGTTCTCACATTGTCACCTAAAAAGGTCAGAAGGAACCTGCTGCAAACAGACTGTGCTTCAATCTGTTGTTAATCCGAAATGTCACTTATACCGCACTATAAAATAGCTACAATCGCCAGAATTGTGGCATTTTCTATCCGATATTACGTCAACATCAAAGCGACGGTATGACTCAGTCGTAAATCAGATAAAACGTCTCATCTTTTTTGATCATCCCAAGATCAAGACGAGCCTGCTCTTCCAGAGTTTGCAGACCATGCTGCAGCTCAACAACTTCGGTAGCGAGTAGACGATTACGCTGATACAAACGGTCGTTTTCCCGTTTCTGCAGCTCAATCTGTTTTTGGATCGCTACCATTTCTGCTAAACTGCCTTCTCCCATCCAGAGTTGTATCTGAAGGGCCACCAGCGCCAGTAGCAGTAATGTATGCACCAGCTTTCGCATCTGAATCTCTCATTGTTTCCAGCCATTCAGTCTAACAAAGCCTGAAAAATGTGCCCACGATAAAAACACAAAAACTGGAATATGCGGAAAGTAAATCAAAGAGGTAAAACAGAAAGTCGTCACATTAAATAAAGGGAGGCTTACAGAAGCCTCCCGCTATTGATACGCTACTCAGATAACATTTCAGGCACGTTTGAATTCAGCAAGACCGCGGTATGGAGCCTTAGCGCCCAGCTCTTGTTCAATGCGTAGCAGCTGGTTGTATTTGGAAACACGGTCAGAACGACACAGGGAGCCGGTCTTGATTTGACCCGCAGCAGTACCTACAGCCAAGTCTGCGATAGTAGCGTCTTCTGTTTCACCGGAGCGGTGGGAAATCACCGCAGTGTAACCCGCGTCCCTGGCCATCTTGATGGCTTCGAGAGTTTCGGTCAGGGAACCGATCTGATTAAACTTGATCAGGATAGAGTTAGCGATGCCTTTTTCGATACCTTCCTTCAGAATCCTGGTATTGGTTACAAACAGGTCATCACCGACAATCTGGATCTTGTTGCCCAGGATTTCCGTCTGGTATTTGAAGCCCTCCCAGTCAGACTCATCCAGACCATCTTCGATGGAGATGATTGGGTACTCTTCACACAGTTTGGCCAGATAGTCAGAAAATTCATTAGAAGAGAAAATCTTGCCTTCCCCTTTCATGTTGTATTGACCGTTGACGTAGAATTCCGAAGCCGCGCAATCCATAGCCAAAGTAATGTCAGTACCCAACTTGTAGCCTGCAGCTTCAACCGCTTCTTTAATGACAGCCAGAGCATCAGCATTAGAAGCCAGGTTGGGTGCAAAACCACCTTCATCACCTACCGCAGTATTGAGACCTTTGGCAGACAGCACTTTTTTCAAGGCATGGAACACCTCGGCCCCCATACGCAGGCCTTCAGCGAAAGTTTTGGCAGCGACTGGCTGAACCATGAACTCCTGAATGTCGACGTTGTTATCAGCGTGCTCACCACCATTCAGAATGTTCATCATTGGAACTGGCATAGTGAACTGACCAGAGGTACCGTTCAGATCAGCGATGTGCTGGTACAGAGGAATGTTCTTATCGGCAGCGGCGGCTTTAGCAGCGGCCAGAGAAACCGCCAGAATGGCATTGGCACCCAGAACACTCTTGTTCTCGGTGCCGTCGAGCTCGATCATTGCCAGATCAAGTCCACGCTGATCACTCGCATCGCGACCCAACAGAGCTTCACGGACAGGTCCGTTGATGTTGGCCACTGCCTTGAGGACGCCCTTACCAAGGTAGCGAGACTTATCTCCATCACGCAGTTCCAGAGCTTCACGGGAACCTGTGGAAGCACCGGATGGAGCAGCAGCACGACCCATGGCACCCGATTCCAGAATCACGTCGGCTTCTACGGTTGGGTTACCACGAGAATCCATGATTTCGCGGCCTTTGATTTCAACAATTTTTGCCATAATAGCTTTCTC
>NZ_JAHHPQ010000747.1:0-1573 GCF_024606245.1 Endozoicomonas sp. SESOKO2 | reverse complement strand
CTCTATATTATGACAATCAACGTCCACCCGCCCTTGTCTGTATCCATTTGCAAGCCAGCAAGGATACTGAAAATCAGAACACTGACCAGAACAAAACATTGAAGAGAATGGATCATGACTAACGATCGAGAAGAAAGATTCCAAACGTTTTTTACTGAGCGGGGGGCTCGTTATGAAAACGGCAAACTGCTTGGCTTTGGTGAGCCCTCTTCAACATCCGAACCGGAAAAGCCGATATTATCTGTTCTAAACCAGAAAGCACTTTTGCAGGTTTCTGGCCCCGACAGTATGAAGTTCCTCCAGGGACAACTCACCTGCAATCTTGATACGCTAACGACTGGTCAGTTTTCTGGAGGAGCGGCCTGCACCCCCAAGGGCAGAATGTTCACCAGCTTCATTCTGCTCAAGGCCAGTGAAGATCAATTCATGATGGCTATGCACCAGGGACTGGTTGAAAGCACTCGGAGCTGCCTGGGAAAATACGCTGTTTTTTATAAAACCGAGCTGACCCCTGACCAGAAGTACGTCTGCCTGGGACTGTCAGGAAATGCCGTTGAAGAGAAAATAGCCAGTGTCTTTAATGACGTTCCCGATGGCAACAGCGCACTCGATATTGATCAGCAGGGCTGGCTTCTGAATGTTTCCGGGAGCGTGAATCGTTTTGAACTCTGGATTACCTTCGAGCATCTGGCAACACTTTGGGAAAAACTCACTGAGCAGTTCACACCCAAAGGGCAACACCACTGGCAACTGCTGGATTGTCTCGCTGTTGAGCCCAGCCTGTCACCGGAAACTGCCAATAATTACATTCCACAGCACCTGAACCTGCCATCGCTGAAAAGTGTCAGCTTCAGAAAAGGCTGCTATACCGGCCAGGAAATTGTTGCCCGCATGCAAAATTTGGGGCAGCTAAAGAGTCGTTGCTATCGCCTCAGCTCGGACCAACAGCTGACAGTTGAACCTGATACACGACTGTTCAATAGTGCAGGCAAAGGGATAGGCGAAGTAATTGAGAGTATTCAAACCGGTCAGGGAACCGAGCTGCTGGCAGTCATTCGGGTCGAATCTGCCCAAGAGAATGATGTACGACTGGAGGGTGAAGAAGGTCCAAAACTCAATTGCCAACCACTGCCTTACGAAATAGATCCTAAACAGGAACTGCAATATTAAAACCTGTTTGATTGCCCATAAGTGAGTCCATAAGTCAGGGTACCTGCACATTAATGCAGGTACCTTTGTAAACCTCAAACCCGCCCCCATTCTTTAAATCCAAACACACCTATCTCCAAAGTTGTGGCATGGTGAGGAAGCATGTTAGATTCGGTGATCTCAAAACCACAGTGCTATCTTTATGAGTTTGTAAAATTTCGACTCATGTATATCAACAGTATCAACCCCCAATGATCCGCTACATTAATTTATAACTTAGAGGTAGTTCCTGACCATCCAATTTCTTTTTCTCCTCAAGACTATAACAGCGTAACGAATGATCACCTCTGCATGAGGGAACTTATTAAGGAATTCTTCATCTACTATTTGATGCCAAACTAGCAAGACGGTAATATTCTTTTTA
>NZ_JAHHPQ010000746.1:0-2085 GCF_024606245.1 Endozoicomonas sp. SESOKO2 | reverse complement strand
GGTAATAGTGGTCAGATGATTTTTAAGATTGAAGATCTACTTTATGATATTGACCGGGCATTTACTTTGCAGGCGGGTGATATTGTTTTAACAGGCACTCCAGCAGGTGTCAGCTCCCTATCTGGTGGTGACCAGTTAATAGCTGAGCTTTACGTAAGAAATAGATGCGAGCTAAAAACCAGTGCTAGCATTGCTTAATACACTATAAACCTCAAGCAATAAAAAAACGTTAAATATAGGGAGTTAGACAGTGTTATCTGAACGACACGACACGACACGACACGACACGACACGACACGACACGACACTGTAAGCCATCTCATACAGGGGAAGAAAGGTTTATTCATACAAATAAAAAAAAGAGAGCGCTCGATCAATATGGTTATGTGGTAATCAAAGGCGATGACTTAAGAGTCGGTATTGATGAAGAAATAAACTACGAAAGCATCTGTAACTTCTGGGATGATCTTCCTAAAGATGAATATATGAACGATAATGGTAGTTATCGACAGCGTAGGTTTGGTCGGTATGAATATAACTTTGAAACCAAAGAGCTACAGTGGATAAGAGAAAGTCAACACTTCTTTCAATCAAAAAATATTAATCATTTGAATGGCGGCTTAAACAGAAGGCTTCCTCCAGTTGACCTCAACTTTGCCAACTCTATCCTTCTTAATAGTCTTGTAAACTATTGTCTTGATATCATTCCTGTAGAAGACTATAGAACCAGAAAACTTATCATTAATACTCATCAGTTCCGGGTGAACACCAAAGAAAGTATGGTTGGCTTGCCAACGCCTGAAGGAATACACAGAGATGGTCATTATTTCGTTTCTCAACATCTTATTAAACGGAAAAATGTTTTGGGAGGCGTGTCTGGGATTTACAGCAATAAAAATGTTCCGATCGAGCATAAACAATTAAACTGGTTCCTCGATAGCATAATAATTAACGATGAAGTTGTAAAACATGACGTTTCCCCTCTATTTCCCACACTACAAGATCAGCCAGGCTGGAGAGACATGCTCATTATTGACTATAACTTCGTATAGCTGGGACGATTTATGAAAGAAAGTATCAAAGAATCTAAACGAATAATCCTAATGATTGCAAAACTGGTCATTCCTTTCTCAATGCTGAGTGAAGTTTTGCAATATCTAGGGGTGGTCGACTATGTAGGTTTCATTTTTGAGCCTGCTACTCAATTACTTAAATTGCCAGCCGACGTAGCTGTAGCTTTCGCAGCCAGCTTTTTTCTTAATATTTACGCGGGTATAGCAGTTGCTTCAGGACTTGATCTTTCGCCTTATGAATGGACGATAGTAGGCACATTTATTGCGATATGTCACTCCATTCCCCTGGAGTCTGCCGTAATGAAAAAAGTGGGGTTTCCCATCCATATACATTGGATATCCCGTTTGTGCTTAGGCATTTTGGGGGCTTGGGTGGCATCATTTTTAACGCCTCAAGAATTGGTAGGCAGCGTAGGGAGCAGTCAAGTAAAAGCTGAATATGCTTCATTTGGCGGACTTGTATTGGGGGCTTTTTCTAATGCACTTTTGCTGACACTGAAAATTTCGATTTTGGTGGCCACACTGGTAGTGGCTTTTGACCTAATTAAAAAGCGAGCATTTTTTAAAGCGTTATTAGATAAACACACATATCTATCAAGCATGACCGTTGGCTGTCTTTTAGGAGTCACATATGGAGCGGGTATCCTGCTTAAAGATATAAAGTCCGTTGAGGAAGAGCAGAGGCTTTATCTTTTAACTTTCCTGCTGCTGGCTCATGGTTTAATTGAAGAAACGCTGATCTTTGCTATTTTTGGAGCTGATATAGTCGCAATTTTGCTAATACGCCTCGGAATAGCTATCAGTGTTGTAGTTATCCTTATTTTTATCACAAAAAAACTAATCACGCATAAATTCGTTAGATTGAAAAGCACAAATGAATAAAGTATTTATTACCGACAGAATAATTAACGCCAGCATAGAGAAAAAAATCCTTGGTGATTTCTTGGTGAGTGATCCTAAAAAGAATATTACCGTCTTGCTAGTTTGGCATCAAATAGTAGATGAAGAATTC